>JALYRN010001129.1 GCA_030855295.1 Myxococcota bacterium
CCGTCGCGCGGCCCGGCCTCGCCCGCGTCGATGCCTCCGTCGACGATCGGCGTCGGGCCCGCGTCGACGAGCTCGGCGCCCGGCGCGATCTCCGGCAGCGTCCCGGGATCGACGAAGTCGTCGCGGCATGCGCCCGCGATGCACGTCGTCTCCGCCGCGCACGCGAGCATCCCGATGCAGTCGGCCTCGAGCCGCACGCGCAGCAGCACCGTCCGCCCCGCGACGAACCCGGTCCGCACCACGCGCCGCACGAGCGCCGCGCCCGCGGGCCCACGGCCCTCGACCACGAGCTCGATCGTCCGGCTCGCGTCTCCGTCCTGCGGCGCGACGCCGAACGAGAACGGCATCGACACCGCGCCCGCGCCGTCCAGCGCGAACTCGTGCGCGCAGTCCGCGCATCCCGTGATCTCGGCGCGCACCGACGCGAGCTGCGCGGGGACCGCCATGTCGGTCTCCACGACGACCACGAGCTGCGTTCGCTCGTCCGAGCCGCAGCCCGCCGCGACCGCGATCATCGCGATCGCCCCGCCCCCGAGAAGCCAAGCACGCAACATATTCGCCTACTCTACACAGGATCGCGCACTGCGCCGCTGGATCGCCGTTCCTGGTCGGCGGACGGGGCGCCGCCCGTGTCGGGGGACCTCCCCTGTGCGGTCTCCCCGAGATCCTCTAGGCTCCGAGGAGGTCTGGGGAAATACCGATGACGCCCGTCCGCGTACCGCTCGAAGGCCCCTTCTCACGCTCGGTCCGCGAGGCGCTCGAGAGCGTCGCGTCTCCAGAGGTCGTCGAGCGCATCGTCGCGATGGCGCTGGTCGCAGCGCGGCGCACCACGATCCCCGAGGACGCGCCTCCCTTCTCCCGGTTCGTCGACGGCCCGCTTCGCGACGTCGTCGTGCAGACGCTGGGCGTGCCGGAGTACGAGGTGATCGCGGAGCGCCTGGGGCACGTGCTGCAGATGGCGACCAGCCAGGTCCGTCCCCGCGAAGCACCGCGGCCGATCGCGCCGCCGGTGCTCGACGACGACAGCTGGGACGAGGACAGCCGCGTCCGCTTCAGCGACAAACGGCCGGGCAGCTCGCGGCTCGTGCTCGAGCTCGACGACCCCGGCTACGTGCTCGAGCGGCCGCGCGCGACGACGACTCCGTCGACGGTGCTCTTGCTCACGCTCGACCCGCTGCTCGTCGCGGACACCGAGTCGCGCCTCTCGGCTCGCGTGCTGCGCATCCACGTGACCGGCGATCTGCTCGCCGCGCTCGCGAGCGCGCCGAGGCCGATCGCCCTGGTCGTCGACGCGGCGCTGCCGTCGATCGACGTGCCGACCGTCGCCGCGCTCTCGAGCGCATTCCCGGAGGGGACCGTCGTCGTGCTGTGGGGCATGAGCGAGCGCCAGAAGGAGCGGCTCGCGACGATGTTCCCGATCGCGCACGGATGGATCGCCGGCGGCACCGCAGCGTCCCCCGCGGATCTGCTCACCCCCGCTCGCTGACCCAGATCAGCGGATCGCGGCGAGCACTCCGGTCGTCGATCGGCTCGCCCGCTCCGGGACCTCCCGTCCGCGCCGCGCGGCGCGCGCTCCCGTCCGCTCCCTTCGGGACGAGCACTCCTGTCGATCTCAGAAGCGCAGCGCGTCGATCACGACGCCGGTCGATCCGCCGTAGAGCGGCGCGCCCTCGCTCGAGACCGCGACCCCGACGCCGATGCCCACGCCGGCTCCGACCACGAGCACGCCGGCGATCACCCAGAAGAGCGGCTCCTCGAGCACGCTCCCACCCGCCGGCGGGCGCCCTTCGCCGCCCGGCGGGATCGCGCCACGAGGTGTCAGCGCGAGCGTGCGGCCTCCGTGCTCGCCCGCGAGCACCGACGTCGAGAGCACGCCCTCTTCGTAGCCCGGCGCGGTGCCGCGCAGCACGTGTCGTCCCGGATCGAGACGCAGCGTGCGCGGCGAGCCGGATGCGACGACGGCCGGCTCTCCGTCGACCAGCACGCGCGCGTCGGGCGGCACGACCTCGAGCTCGATCTCCGCGAGGCTCGCGATCGCCTCGCCGCGCAGGCGCACGACCTCGTCGCGCCGCTCGCTCGTCTCGCCCTCGGTCAGCGCGAGATACTCTTCGAACACGTCGATCGCCTGCGAGTAGCGGCCGAGCCGATAGAGCGCGAAGCCGATGTTGAACACGGTGTTCGGGCGCTCCGCGAGCGCTCTTGATCGCCGGAAGTCCTCGAGCGCCTCGGCCCAGCGATCCTGCTCGCCGAGCTCGACGCCGCGACGGAACAGCGCCTGCGCCTCGGCGCTGCCGGACGCGTCCTGCGCGCGCGAGAGGGAGGCTGGGAGCGCCGCCGCGAGGGCGAGCACGAGCACGATCAGGAAGCGCTGCACGATCACCACTCCGTCGCGAGACCGGTCGGCGGGGTCGGCTCGTCGCGGCCCTCGCCGCTGAACGAGCGCGCCAGACCACGCCGGCGTCGGGGCGTCTCGGCGCGAGGCTCGGGCGCGGCAAC
>JALYRN010001130.1 GCA_030855295.1 Myxococcota bacterium
ATCCTGCCGCCGCGGACGCGCGTGTCGCCGAGCTGGAGCGCGCGCACGCGAGCCCGCGCGCGATCGCGAACGCGCGCCTCCATCGCGACGGAGTGCTGCGGCTGGCGCGGACGCGCGAGCAGGACCGACGCGCGCTCGAGGAGCTCGGCGACGCCCTGGACGCGCTCCGCAGCCAGATCGTGATGGCACGCGTCGAGGCGCCGGGCGGCGACGACATCGCGGCCGACCTCTGGGCGCGCGTGGAGGGGCTCGGCGCAGTGTTCGGACAGGACGACGCAATCGTCGAGGAGAACGGGACGCCGGACGTCGTAGAATCCGGCCAGGAGGCGCGCGCGTGACCCGTCACATCCTCGTCGTCGACGACGAGTCCCGCATCCGCGAGGTCGTGCAGTACGCCCTCGAGCGCGAGGGCCATCGCATCTCGCACGCCGGCGACGGTCGCGAGGCGCGCGAGGCGTTCGCGCGTGGCGACGTCGATCTCGTCGTGCTCGACGTGATGCTGCCGGACGTCGACGGGCTCACGCTCTGCCGCGAGATGCGAGCCGCGTCGCGCACGCCGATCCTGTTCCTGTCGGCGCGCAGCGACGAGATCGACCGCGTGCTCGGGCTCGAGATCGGCGGCGACGACTATCTGACGAAGCCGTTCTCGCCGCGTGAGCTGGTCGCGCGCGTGAAGGCCGTGCTGCGCCGCATCGAGGCGCCCGCGGAGAGCGCGCCCTCCGCCCGCGGAACGCGCCTGCGTCACGGCGCGATCACGGTCGATCTCGAGCGCCACGAGGTGCGCGCCGGCGAGCATGTCGTCACCCTGACGCCGACCGAGCTCGGGATGCTCGCGGCGCTGCTCGAGCGGCCCGGGATCGTGCTCTCGCGCGGGCAGCTGATGAAGCGCGCGTACGCGTACGACAACCTCGTGACCGAGCGGACGATCGACACCCACGTGCGTCGCATCCGCGCCAAGTTCCGGGTGCACGGGGCCGATCCGATCGCGACGGTGCACGGCGTCGGATACAAGGCGTCGGGCGGCTGAGCACGTGCGGAGGGCCGGCGCGCGATGATGCTGAGACGGCTCTCCGGCAGCATCCTCGCGCGCCTCCTGCTCGTGAACCTGCTCGTGCTGCTCGTGCCCTGGGGCGGGCTCGAGTTCGCGCGGCTGCACGAGCGCCAGCTGCTCGTCTCGCTCGAGCGCGACATGCGCAACCAGGCGGTGCTCGCGAGAGAGATCGTCGAGGACTCGCTCGCGAGCGGCGAGGCGCTCGGATCGCCGCGCGTGATGCGCATCCTGGTCGACGCCGCGCGCACCACCCGCACGCGCGTGCGCGTCCTCGATGCGAGCGGCGAGGTGCGCCTCGACTCGCACGCGTGGGGACCACCCGAGGGGCCCGAGCCGCTGCCGCCGACCCTCGTGCCGCAAGAGATCTACGCGGTGTCCGCGGGGGTGCGCCGAGCGGCGGACACGCGCGTCGCCCGCGCGAGCAGCATCGCGTGGGACGATCCCGCCGACCGGTGGCCGGGCGTGCCGGCGCGGCGCGAGGTGCGCGAGGCGCTCCTCGGACGTCCGTCGGCGTACACGCGGATCCGCGCGGAGCACCCTTCGGTGATCCTCTTCGTGACCGAGCCGATCCGGGATCGCGGCGGAATCGCGGGCGCGGTCTACGTCACGCGCTCCACGCAGCCGGTGCTCGAGGAGCTCTACAAGATCCGGGCGGGGCTCACGACCGCCATGGCGATCGCGGTGCTGCTGACGGCGCTGCTCACGCTGACGCTCGCGTGGTCGATCTCTCGCCCGCTCGCACGGCTCGCGCGCGCGGCCCGACGCATCGCGGCGGGGGAGCGCGACATCGTCGTGCCGGTCGGAGGGAGTGGCGAGATCCGCGATGTGTCCTCGGCGTTCGCGACGATGACCGAGCAGCTCGATCGGAGGCTGCGCTACATCTCGGAGTTCACGGCGGACGTGGCGCACGAGTTCAAGTCGCCGCTCACCTCGATCCGCGGCGCGGCCGAGCTCCTCGGCGAGGGCGCGGCCGACGACCCCGAGACCCGCGAGCGCTTCCTGCGGAACATCCAGCTCGACAGCGAGCGCCTCGATCGGCTGGTGTCACGCCTGCTCGAGCTCTCGCGGATCGACACCTCGCGCGAGCCGATGGGCCAGGTCGTTCTCGCGGCGTTGATCGCGCGCGTCGTCGAGCGCACGCACAGCGCGGAGCAGCCGGTGGAGGTGCGCGCGCCCGCCGCGGTGCCGGTGCTCCGCGGCCGCGCCGGCGATCTCGAGCGCGCCGTGCTCAACCTGGTCGAGAACGCGCTCCGCTTCTCGCCCGTGGGGGAGCCGGTGCAGGTCGTGGTCGACGTCGCGCCGCGCGAGCTCCGGATCGCCGTCCAGGATCGCGGCCGCGGTGTCCCCGCCGCGCATCGATCGAAGATCTTCGAGCGCTTCTTCACGACGGACGCCGAGCGCCACGGCACCGGCCTCGGCCTCTCGATCGTGCGCAGCGTCGCCG
>JALYRN010000258.1 GCA_030855295.1 Myxococcota bacterium
CGCGTGACCCGATCGCCGGCGCGGAAGCGGTGTTCGCGCCCGGCGGCAACATCGTGCACGCGATCGGCGCTGCGCAGCGTCCGGCCGCACGCGAGGCGCTGCGCCAGGCCGCGATCGACATCGATCGGGCGCGCACGTCGAACGTGCGGGGCACCGACGAGGCGCTCGAGCTCTGGCGCGCGCTGCATCTCGGGCGGTGGTCGGTGCTCGACACGTTCGACACCGACGGACGTCGATTCCTCGTCGCGCGCGAGAACGCGCCCGCGGCCGATCCCGCGCCGAGCCTCTCGCGCCGCGAGCAGCAGGTGCTCGATCTCCTCGCGCTCGGTCACTCGAACAAGGTGATCGCGTACGACCTCGGCATCTCGGTGTCGAGCGTCGCGACGCACCTCCGCCGCGCGGCGACCAAGCTCGGCGTGGTGGGGACGCGCGAGCTGATCCGCTGGGCGAGGATGCGCGCGCGGCCGCGGGACGAGGCGTGACGCGACCCTCTCGCGGCGGCTACTCGCTCGTCGCCCGCGCGGAGTGATCGCGCGCGGTGTGCGCCTGCCGCCACGCGAGCGGCGAGGTCCCGGTCCAGCGCCGGAACGCACGATGGAACGCGCTCGGCTCGGAGTAGCCGAGCAGCCACGCGATCTCCGCGAGCGACGCGCCCGCCTCGACGAGCGCCAGCGCGCGCGCGCGACGCACGCTCTCGACGAGCTCGGTCAGCGACGTGCCCTCGTCCGCGAAGCGCCGCTGCAGCGTGCGCGGGCTCGTGCGCATGCGGCGCGCGACCTCGGCGAGCGCCATCGTTCCCGTCGGCAGCAGCTCCTCGATCGCTGCGCGCGCGCGCGACAGCGGCGAGCTCCCCGGAAGCCGCGCGAGGCGCTCGTCGAGGTAGCGCTCGAAGAAGCGCGCGATCATCGGATCGGCGCGCACGATCGGCGTGTCCATCGCAGCGCAGGGGAAGATCACCTCGTCGATCGGCGCGCCGAGCTCGGCCGGGACGCCGAGCAGCGCGCGCCAGCGAGCGTGGTCCGAGGGCGCCCCGCGCCGCAGCCGCACGCGCACGCCCTCGATCGGCCCACCGGTGATCATCGACGTGTTCACCGCGAGGTCGCGCGCGAACATGTCCGCCATCACGACGTGTGCCGGGCGCACCGGGCCCCACGGCGCATAGCGCACGTGCACGTCGTCGCCCGCGCGCTCGAGCTCGTACCGCTCTCCCTCGGCGAACACGCGCTGGTAGCGGATCGTGTGCGCGAGCCCCTCGCCGAGATCGCGGCTGCTGACAGCGAGGAGCCCGAGCGCATCGAACGACTCGACGTCGAGGCCGTGCGCGAGACGCAGCCCCGCGTGCTCGTCACCGGAGCGCGCGCTGACGAGCTCGAGATACGCATACAGCACGTCGAGCGGCACGCGCCCGTCGGGATCGCGCAGCACCTCGGAGTCGACGCCGAGCTCGCAGCGCAGCGTCTCGGGATCGAGCCCGACGCGGGGTGCGCAGGCGAGGAGCGCGCCGAGCGTGCGCCCCCACACCGTCGGCGCGGCGTGGGGCGCGTGCCGCGCTCGAGGCGTCGTGCGGGCGTGCGCGGTCACGCTGCGGAGCGTAGCAACGATGGCCCTCGGAGGAGGCGACGAGCGTGCTCTCGGAACGCCGCGGGCCGCCGCGTGACGCGCACGAACACGGGCGCTATGGTCCCGGCATGTCCGAGCCACGCGAGCCGCGCGAAGAGATGAACGACCTCCTGAACGGCGCCGTCGAGGTCGCCGCCGAGATGCTCGAGCAAGAAGGAGAGTTCGAGCCGTTCGCCCTCGCGCTGCGCAACGACGGTGAGGTGATGCACCTCTCTCCAGAAGAGGACGACGAGGAGCTCGAGCCCGAGCAGGTCGTCGAGACCCTGCGCAAGACGCTGCGTGAGTCGAGCGAGACCTATCGCGCCGTCGCTGTCGTCGCGGACGTGACGCTCGAGGACGAGAACGATCAGGCGATGACCGCCGCGATTCAGGTCTCGATGGAGCACACCATCGAAGAGCCCGTGAACTGCTACGTCCCGTACGAGTTCAAGGGCGAGGCGCTCGAGCTCGCAGAGCTCGTCGGCGAGCCCGGCGAGCGCTTCGTCTTCGTCGGCGATCGTCCGAATTGATGGATCGTCCGAGCACGCGAGAGAGCACGGGCGAGCGGCGCGCGCTGCGTGAGGCCCGAGAGCCGGGGCCGCTCGCGGTCTCGCCCGAGGTGAGCCACGGGCTCGCGCGCCTGCTCGCGAGCGAGAAGAAGGGCGCGGCGATCGATCCGGCGCCCGTGCTGTCGCTCGAGGCGGTCGACACGCTCGAGGACTACCTGCGCGCGCGGATGCCCGACGACGCGCTCGCGATCTTCGCGGCGCGCGCGCTCGAGGGGTTCGATCTCGCGAAGGTCGGCACGCTGAGCGAGAGCGCGTGGGGCAGCGGCCTGAGCAAGGCGCGCATCGTGCTCGGCGCCTGGGGAAAGCACCTCGTGTGCATCCCGCGTCGGCCCGAGCGTGGATACGCGCTGCGCGTGACGTTCTTCGATCCCGAGGACGCGACCGAGAGCAATCCGAGCACGGTCGCCGAGTGGCTCGATCGGGTGATCGAGAGCATGGTCGACGACACGGTCGAGGACCTCGATCTCGAGACCGGCACGGCACCGGCCGACGGCTGGGAGGAGATCGAGCGCGCCGCGGATCGGATCGCGTGGACGCCCCGGCTCGAGCGCACGCTCGTGCTGCCGCCGACGCCCGGAGAAGAGAAGGCGGGGCGCCGCGTGCGTCACGCGCGCTTCGGCGAGGGCGTCGTGAAGCGGGCGCTGCCCGAGGGCGACAAGCTCGAGATCGACTTCGGCGACGCGGGCGTGAAGGTCCTCGTGGCAAAGTACGTGGAGGAGCTGGATCCGGAGTGACGATGCGCGAGGTGACGGAGGCGCTGCTCGCGGTGCTCGCCCAGGGCGGACGCGGTGCGCTGGCGACCGTCACGCGCGCCTCCGGCTCCACGCCGCAGCAGCCCGGCGCGCGCCTGCTGCTGACGCCCGACGGAGCGCTGATCGGCACCGTCGGCGGCGGCGCGATCGAGCAGGCGGTGATCGAGTCGCTGCGGGCGTGCGCGCGCGAGGGATCGGCGCGTCTGCTCGCGCACGATCTCGGGCGCGATCTCGGGATGTGCTGCGGCGGAAGGATGGAGGTGTTCGTGGAGCCGATCGAAGGCGCCCCGAGGCTCGTGATCTTCGGCGCCGGCCACGTCGGCAAGGCGACCGCGGCGCTGGCGCGCGGCATCGGCTTCGCGGTCACGGTCGTCGACGATCGCGAGGAGCTGAACGACGAGGCGCGCTTCCCCGGCTGCGCCCGCGTGCTCGCCGAGCCGCGAGAGGCCGCGCGCGCGCTCGCGCCGACCGCGCACGACTGGCTGCTGGTGGTCACGCATGATCACCGCCTCGACGAGGAGGCGCTCGATACGTTCGCGCGGCTGCCCCACGCGTACCTCGGCGTGATCGGCAGTCGGCGAAAGATCGTGCGCATTCTCCAGCGAATTCGCGCGAAACGAGGCTCTCTGCCGCCGCTCGAGCGGGTGCACGCACCGGTGGGGCTACGGATCGGCGCGGTCTCGCCCGAAGAGATCGCGGTGAGCATCGTCTCCGAGCTCGTCGCGCTCCGGCACGGCGCCGCCGACGCGGCGCACCTGCGCGCGCTCGACGAGCCCGCGATCCGGCGCGCGATCGAGTCCGACGAGCACGTCGATCACGAGGCTGATGAGGCAGACTGAGCTTCCGTGCGGACGCCGGCCCTGAGACAATGAGCTCCGGTCCGGTGCTGCGCGACCCGTAGAGAGGAAAGCGTTCGGTCGATGTACGAATGGATCCAGGGCCGCCCGCCGATGCTGTTGCGTGACCGAGACCTGGGGCGATGGCCGGGGGGCTGTGTCCCGGCGACGCAGCTCGAGACGTTCGCGTCGGTCGGTGAGTTCGGCGGCGGCTCGATGCTGGTGCTGCGCGATCCCGAGCTGACGACGGTCGTGCCGCTCGAGCTCGGCGGCGTGCTGCTGGTCACGGCGGTCTACTGCGACGGCGATCGCTCGATCGCATCGCACCTCGACATGTTGCCGGTGTCGGGATGGGAGATCCTGCCGCAGCGCTTCCGCGCCGAGACCGAGACCTACGCGCTCTTCGACGGCTCGCTGAGCGGGCGCGATCTGAGCAACCCCGCGATGCAGAAGATGATCCTCGAGGAGCGCGGCGGCGTGCTGCGGTTCGCGATGGACGCCGGCAGCTACGAGGTCGAGACGCTCGGCCCGTGGAACCCCGACGCCCGCACCGAGCTCTGGCTGACGCGCATGGTCCGCGCGGCGCCGAACGGTCACGGCGAGCGCGCGTAGCGCGGAATCAAGGGACCGGAGCGCGATTCGAGCGCTCAGAGCGCTGTCAGAAATCGGCTCGCCCGCGCCGGGCGCGCTGTCAGCCCGGCGGGACGGCGATCAGGTCGGGCTTGGTGACGCGCTCTTCTTCGCGCAGCGCGTCGATCGCCCAGAAGACCGACTCCGGCGTCGCGGGAGAGCGCAGGATCACGGGGGCACGACGGCCCGGCTGCGCGAACGCGGCGACCGCGTCGCGCAGGGCCTCGCGCACGCTGAGCGCGAGCATCAGCGGCGGTTCGCCAACAGCCTTGCTGCCGAAGACGACGCCGGGCTGGGTTGCGCGCGGCAGCAGCTTCGCGCGGAAAATGGGCGGACACTCTCCCAGGCTCGGCAGCTTGTACGTGCTCGCGTTGGTCGTCCGAAGCCGTCCCTCTTCGTCCCAGACCAGCTCTTCCTGGGTCAGCCAGCCGACGCCCTGCGCGAAGCCGCCCTCGACCTGTCCGAGATCGATCAGCGGCGAGATCGAGTCGCCGACGTCGTGCAGGATGTCGACACGGCGCACGCCGTACATGCCGGTGAAGCCGTCGACCTCGAGCTCGGTGATCGCCGCGCCGTACGCGAAGTAATAGAACGGCCGGCCGCGCCCCTTCTCGCGATCCCAGTGGATCTCGGGCGTCTTGTAGAACCCGTTCGCCGAGAGCTGCACGCGCTCGTGGTAGGCGCGATCGACGACCGCGCTCCACGCGATCGCGCGCTCCGGCGCGCCGCGCGGGAACACGCGCGCGCTCTCGATGATCACGTCGCTCGGCTCGACGCCGAGCATCCGCGCGCCCACCTCGACCAGGCGCGCGCGCAGGATCTCGCACGAATTCTTCACCGCCGCGCCGTTCAGATCGGTGCCCGCCGAGGCCGCGGTCGCACTGGTGTTCGGCACCTTGTCGGTGCGGGTCGGCATGATGCGCACGACGTCGAGCGGAACGCCCAGCGTCTCGGCCGCGATCTGCAGCACCTTCGTGTGCAGGCCCTGGCCCATCTCGGTGCCGCCGTGGCTGACCTGGACGCTGCCGTCCTTGTAGATCAGCACCAGCGCGCCGGCTTGGTTGTAGTACTTCGCGGTGAACGAGATGCCGAACTTCACCGGCGTGATCGCGAGGCCGCGCTTGGCGTGCGGGCTCGACGCGTTGAACGTGTCGATCGACTCGCGGCGCACCGCCCAGTCGGCTTCGGTGCGCAGCTCGCGCCAGATGCGGCCGAGCCGCTCGGCGCCCTCGACGGGCATGCCGTAGTGCGTCTCGTCGCCCTCGCGATAGAGGTTCTTCTCGCGCACGACGTCGGCCGGCAGACCGAGCGCGCGCGCGACGCGATCGAGCACCTCCTCGATCATCACCATGCCCTGCGGCCCGCCGAACCCGCGGAACGCGGTGTTCGACGCCTTGTTCGTGCGGCACACGCGCCCGGTGACCTCCATCGCGGGCACGAGGTACGCGTTGTCGGCGTGGAACAGCGCGCGGCCCAGCACCGGCAGGCTGAGGTCGAGCGACCAGCCGCCGTCGCTCCACAGCTCGAGCTTCATCGCGAGCAGCTTGCCGTCGCGATCGAAGCCGACGCGGAAGCGTCCGAGGAACGGATGCCGCTTGCCCGTCAGCACGACGTCGCGCGCGCGATCGAGCCGCACGCGCACCGGGCGACCGGTGACGTGCGCGCCGATCGCGGCCACCGACGCGTACGGGTTCGCCTGCGTCTCCTTGCCGCCGAAGCCGCCGCCCATCCGCAGCTGCTGCACCACGACGCGGCTCGCCGGCACGCCGAGCACGCGCGCGACGACCTCCTGCGTCTCGGTCGGATGCTGCGTGCTCGAGTGCACGAACGTCGAGCCCGCCTCGTCGACGAACGCGATCGACGCCTGCGTCTCGAGATAGAACTGCTCCTGTCCGCCGACGTAGAGCTCGCCGTCGAGCCGATGCGGCGCCTGCTGCAGCGCGCCCTCGACGTTCCCGCGGGCGATGCGCTCGACGTCGCTCAGGAACGAGCCCGCGTCGATCGCCTGCTCGATCGTGACGATCGCCGGACGCGGCGTGTACTCCGCGATCACGCGCGCGGCGCCGAGCTTCGCGGCCTCCTCGGTCTCGGCGAGCACCCACGCGACCGGCATCCCCGCGAAGTGGATCTCGGCGCGCGCCTCTCGCTCTCCCTCGGCGGCGCCGTGCCCGTTCGGCGCGGGCGGACGCGGGAAGAGCGGCTCGTCGCGACGGCTCGCGCCGGTGTCGTTCTCGCCGGGCACGTCGGCGATCGTCAGCACCTTCACGACGCCCGGCACGTCCACCGCGGGCGCGACGTCGAGGCGATCGAGCCACGCGTGCGCGTGCGGCGACATCACCGGCCACGCGGACAGCACACCCGCCGTGCGCGTCGCGAGGTCGTCGGTGTACAGCGCGGCTCCGGTGACGTGGCCCTCGGCGCTCTCGTGCGCGATCGCGCGGCCCACGATCCTGCGATCGTTCATGCGCCGCATCGTAACGGATCGAGACGCCCGCTGGTGTCGTCCGTGGCGAACGTCTATCGTCGCGCGCAGAACGCGCACTGGAGGGATGATGACCGTCGCGAGGATCCCATTCACGCCGAGCGACGAGAGTGCGATCCGCACGCTCGTCGGCACGATGCTCTTCCTGCTGATCGTGAACTTCGTGATCGGCGGCCTGATGGTGGTCGGCAGCTGCTTCGCATTCCTCGGTGTTCCGGGGCAGCTCACGTTCCATCCGCTGGCCGGCGTCGGCATGGTGATGAGCGCGCTCGGCATCGTGCTCTACGGCGGCGGCACGATCGGCCAGGGCGTGCTGCTGCTGCAGATCCGCCGCTCGCTCGAGCAGCTGGTGCAGACCGACTCGCAGGACCAGTCGCTGATGGCCGACGCGTTCGCGAAGCTGCGCATCTTCTTCCTGCTCGAGGCAGCGCTGTTCGCGGTGGGGATGTTCCTGTCGTGCGGCGGCTTCCTGACCCAGGGCTTCGGTCCCGTCATGAATCAGTTCGGAGGTGGGCTGTGAGCCCGCCGCAGGACTGGGGCGGCGGCGGCGGCGGTGGATACGGCGGCGGCTCGCCTCCCGGCGGTGGCTTGCCGCCCGGCGGTGGTTTTCCGCCTGGCGGCGGTGGGTACCAGCCGCCCGGCGGCGGGGGCTACCAGCCTCCTGGCGGCGGGGGCTACGGTGGTCCGCCCGCCGGCGGCGACGCGCCGCTCGGCCGCATCCCGTTCTCTCCCGACGACGAGAAGAACATCACGCAGACCGCGCTCTTCATGAAGATCGCGGGCGGGCTCGCGATCGCGAGCTCGCTGTTCAGCCTCGTCGGCACGGTCGGGATCGGGCTCTATCGCGGCAGTGATCAGATCGCCGGCAACATCTGCGGCGGCGTGCTCGCGCTGCTGGTGCAGGTGCTCTTCGCGGTGCTGCTCTTCATGTCGTCCAACGCTTTCGGCCGCATCGTCTCGAGCGACGGCAACGATCAGCAGCACCTCGCCGACGGGCTCAAGCAGCTGCGCGTGTACTTCCTCGTCAAGGCCGTGCTCTGGACGCTCGGCATCATCGCGTGCTGCTTCTGCTTCGGCGGGGTGATCTTGTTCGCCGGTGCGATCGGCGCCGCGCTCGGCGCCCGGTGATCGCATGAGCGCGCTCCGGTCGACCCTCGTGCTCGGTGGAGCAGGGTCGATCAGAGCGCGCGCGTCTCGTCGAGCAGCAGCTTGCTGAGCAGCGTGCCGATCATCGCGCGGCGGTAGCGCGCGCTGCCGCGGTGATCGTCGATCGGCGAGAGCTCTCCGGTCGCCGCCGCGCGCGCCGAGTGGATCGCCGCGCCGGCGAGCGGCTGTCCGATCAGCGCGGCCTCGGCG
>JALYRN010000259.1 GCA_030855295.1 Myxococcota bacterium
GCTGCGCCCCACGCGAGCTCGCCACCGCGCAGGCACACCTCGAGTTCGCCGACGTCGAGCTCGATCAAGGCGACCTCGGCCGCGCGCAGGAGCACTTCGCGCTCGCGGAGCCCAACGCGCGCGCGGCGCTGCGGATGAGCCCGCCCGAGCGCTGCCTGCCCCAGGACGAAGCGCCCCCGCCGCAGCCCGGCGATCGCGACGGCGACGGCATCCTCGATCCCGACGATCGCTGCCCCGACGATCCCGAGGATCGCGACGGCGTCGAGGACGACGACGGCTGCCCCGAGGATCAAGACACCGACGGCGACTCGATCACCGACACGAACGATCTCTGTCCGCTCGAGCCCGAGGATCGCGACGGCCACCTCGACGAGGACGGCTGCCCCGACCCCGACGACGATCTCGACGGCATCCTCGACGGCGAGGACCGCTGCCCGCGCGAGGCGGAGGATCGCGACGGCCACGAGGACCAGGACGGCTGCCCCGATCCCGACAACGACACCGACGGCTTCCCCGACGTCACCGATCGCTGCCCGAACGAGCCGGGCATCGAGGCCGAGCAGGGCTGCCCGCGCGTCTACCAGGACGTCGAGGTGACGAGCGAGGGCATCGTCATCCGGCAGCAGATCTTCTTCGAGACCAACCGCGCGGTGATCCGCTCGGTGTCCTTCCCGATCCTCGACACCGTCGCGCAGGTCATGCGCGACTTCCCCGACATCACGATCGAGGTGCAGGGGCACACCGACGCGCGCGGTCGTGACGCGCACAACCTCCGTCTGTCGCAGCAGCGCGCCGAGTCGGTGCGCGAGTACCTCGTCCGTGCGGGCATCGCGCCCGAGCGGCTGACGGCGCACGGCTACGGCGAGACGCAGCCGATCGAGACCAACGCCACTGCCGAAGGGCGCGCCGCGAACCGTCGCGTCGAGTTCCGACGCACCGACGGCCGCGCCCGCCCGCGCGCAGCGCAGCCGACGACGCCGTGACGGAACGCGCGCTCCGCGGCCCTCCCGCACGAAGAATCCGCCGAACCCCTGTATGCTCCGCCCCGATCGAGGATCTGCCGTCATGAAGCAACGCGCTCATTTCGTCTCCGCTCTCGCGATCTCGCTCGCGGTCGCGGCGACATTCGCGAGCCCCGCGCATGCGCAGCGGGCGATGCAGCAGGTCCTGGACCTGAATCGCCAGGCGATGGACGCCTACAACAACCTGGAGATCGAGCAGGCGCAGTCGCTGCTCGAGCAGGCGCTGCAGGCGGCCCAGCGAGGGCGCGTCACGGGCGCGCCGCTCGCGCGCACGTACATGAACCTCGGCGTCGTCGCGATCGGCGGGCTGGGCGACAACGGCGCGGGCCTGAATTACTTCGTGCAGGCGCTCGAGGCCGATCCGAACGTGCAGCTCGATCCGCTGACCAGCACGCCGGACATCCAGACGACGTTCGGTCTCGCGCAGCAGCGCGGCGGCGGCGGTGGCGGTGGCGGTGAGCCGCCGCCGGATCCGGGGGGCGGAGGCGGAGGCGGCGCGCCCGGCAACCTCAGCCACGTGGCGGTCCCCGAGCAGCTCGCACAGACGGCAGTGCCCGTGTACATCGAGGTGCCCGGCCGTCCGCCGCACGTCTATCTCTATTACCGCGCGCACGGGATGCGCGAGTTCCAGCGCGTCGAGATGCAGCCGGTGGCAGGCGGCTACGGCTACGAGATCCCGTGCACCGACGTGTTCGAGCCCGAGGTCGCGTACTACATCGTCGCGTTCGGGACCGACGGCAGCCCGCTGGGCTTCGCGGGCTCGCAGGACTCGCCGATCACGGTGCCGATCGTCAGCACCCGCTCGCAGGAGGCGCCGGCGCTGCCGGGGCGCGCACCGCCGACGCAGTGCGCCGAGCGGGAGTGTCCGCCGGGCATGGCGGGATGCGAGAGCGGAGGCCGCGGCGCGGGTGAGTCGTGCACGAGCGACGCGCAGTGCTCGAGCGGCAACTGCGACGACGATCTGTGCGCGATGAGCAGCGGCGGCGGCGGTGGCGGCGGCGGCGGTGGTGGCGCGAGCGGCGCGCCCAACTTCTTCGTCCGCGTCGGCGGCGGCCTCGGCCTGTCGTGGGTCAGCCCGGGGCTGCCGGCAGACCGCTTCCCGTGCGATCCCGACGACGGGCCGTGCTTCGACTTCGGCGACGGCCAGGCGGTCGAGGGCTGGCAGCCCGGGGATCTCAACGTCGCGCGTCAGAACGGCTACGAGCCCGCGAGCCTCTCGGCCAACGCCGGCGGCATGGAGACGAACTGCGGTCTCGTCGACCCCGAGGGGAACCCCGACGGCAACCGCTACTGCCTCTACGTGCGCGACGCCGGCTTCGTCCCGAACTTCCAGCTGCGCCTCGAGGTCGGCTACTTCGTCCTCGACTGGCTCGGCTTCTCGGCGTTCGCACGCATCCAGCCGATCTCCGGCAACGGCACGCTCAGCATGGCGCTGATCGGCGCGCGCGTTCACTTCCGGGTCTACGACGTGACCGTGCCGGAGGGCGGCGGCCCGGTGACCGGTCCCTTCGTGCACCTGCACATCGGCGGCAGCGGCGGGCAGATCCAGGTCGCGGTCCCCAACAACGGCCCGTCGGCGCCCTACGGCCAGAGCGGCATGGGCGGCCTCCACTTCGGCTCGACGATCGGCTTCCGCTTCAGCGAGAACGTCGGCATCTTCGTGAACCCGGACTTCATGTTCCAGGTCCCGAACTTCCTGTTCAACCTCGACCTCACCGTCGGCGTCGAAGCCGGGTTCTGAGCGACCTGACGCGCGGCTCGGCGATGCGGGCTCCGCAGTACCGATCAGGCGAGGCGGGAGCTAGGGTATCGGCCTCATGGCTGCGTCCCACCTCTCTCTCTCGCGTCATCCGTCGTTCTCTGGTGTGAAGGGCCCGGTCGTCGTCGTCGTGATGGACGGCGTCGGCGTCGGGCAGCACGACGAGGGCGACGCCGTCCACCTCGCGCGCACCCCGAGCCTCGACTGGCTCGCGGCGAACGCGCCGCATCGCACGCTGCGCGCGCACGGCACCGCCGTCGGGCTGCCGAGCGACGACGACATGGGCAACAGCGAGGTCGGCCACAACGCGCTCGGCGCGGGGCGCATCTTCGACCAGGGCGCGAAGCTCGTGAACGCCGCGATCGACAGCCGTCGTCTGTTCGAAGGCGAGGCGTGGAAGCAGGCCGTCAGGACGGTGAAGGCCTCCGGCGAGCCGCTGCACTTCCTCGGTCTGCTCTCGGACGGCAACGTGCACTCGCACGTCGATCATCTCTTCGCGATGATGCGCCGCGCGGCCGCCGACGGCGTGGCGAAGGTGCGCGTGCACGTGCTCCTCGACGGGCGCGACGTGCCCGAGACGAGCGCGCTGCTCTACGCCGACATGCTCGAGAAGGAGCTCGGCGCGCTGTCGACCGGAGGCCGCGACTATCGCGTCGCGTCGGGCGGCGGCCGCATGAAGAACACGATGGACCGCTACGCGGCGGACTGGCCGATGGTCGAGCGCGGCTGGAAGCTCCACGTGCGCGGGGAAGGGCGCGCGTTCGGATCGCTGCACGAGGCGATCGAGTCGCTCCGCGCCGAGCAGCCGGGCGTGATCGATCAGAACCTGCCGGGGTTCGTCATCGCAGAGAAGGACGGCGCGCCGGTCGGTCCGGTCCGCGACGGCGCGGCGGTGATCCTCTTCAACTTCCGCGGCGACCGCGCGATCGAGATCACGCGCGCCTTCGAGGAGGAGCACTTCGACGCGTTCGACCGAGGGCCGCGCCCGAACGTGTTCTTCGCGGGGATGATGCAGTACGACGGCGACCTCCAGATGCCGCGGCACTTCCTGGTCGCGCCGCCGGAGATCGATCGCACGCTCTCGATCTACCTCGCGGGTGCGGGCGTGACGCAGCTCGCGATCAGCGAGACCCAGAAGTTCGGTCACGTGACGTACTTCTGGAACGGCAACCGCTCCGAGAAGCTCGCGGGCGAGACCTGGATCGAGGTCCCGAGCGACACGCGCCCCTTCGAGGAGCGGCCGTGGATGAAGGCGGCCGAGATCACCGATCGGCTGATCGACCAGCTGCGCACCGGCGAGCACCGCCACGCGCGCGTGAACTACGCCAACGGCGACATGATCGGCCACACCGGCGTGCGCGAGGCCGCGATCCTCGCGGTCGAGTCGGTCGACCTGCAGATCGGCCGCCTTCTCCCGGTGATCCGCGAGCTCGGGGGCGCGCTGCTGATCACCGCCGACCACGGCAACGCGGACGAGATGTACGAGCGCGACAAGAAGAGCGGCGCGGTGCAGCGCGATGCCGCGGGCCGACCGCGCGCCAAGACGAGCCACACGCTGAACCCGGTGCCTTGCTACCTCTACGCGCCCGCCAACCCCGAGGTCCGCTTCGCGGCCGGCGCCGACGACGGCGGCCTCGCGAACGTCGCCGCGACCGTGCTCGCGCTCCTCGGCTTCGCCGCGCCCGACTTCTACTTGCCTGCGCTGATCACCACGGCCGCGAAGACGAAGAGCGCGCCCGAGCAGGCGGCGACCGAGCGATGAGCCGACCCCGCATCCACCTCGGCCTCGGCGCGCTCGCGCTCGCGGTGGCCGCGGCGTCGATCGCGCACGCGCAGCAGGCGCCCGCCGAGCCGCCCACGCCTCGCGCTGCCGAGCCCGCGCGACCGAGCGACGCGCTCTTCCCGAACCGGCCCGTCGTCACGCGCCTGCCGAACGGCCTCACCGTCGTCACCGTGGAGTGGCCGAGCCCGGGCATCGTCGCCTACTACACGATGGTGCGCGTCGGCTCGCGCGACGAGGTCGAGCCGGGGCACAGCGGGTTCGCGCACTTCTTCGAGCACATGATGTTCCGCGGCACCGAGCGGCACTCGCAGGAGGACTACGCGCGCACGCTGCAGGCCTTCGGCGCGGACAACAACGCGTTCACCACGAACGACTACACGACGTACACGATCACCGCGCCGACGCAGGCGCTCCCGACCGTGATCGAGCTCGAGGCCGATCGCTTCCAGAACCTCTCGTACGAGGAGAGCGCGTTCCGCACCGAGGCCGGCGCGGTGCGAGGCGAGTACCAGGTCTGGAGCAGCAACCCGACGCAGCCGCTGTGGGAGACGCTCAGCGAGATGGCGTTCACGCGCCACACGTACGGGCACACGACGATCGGGTACCTCCGCGACATCGAGTCGATGCCGTCGCAGTACGAGTACTCGCAGCAGTTCTTCCGTCGCTACTACACGCCCGACAACACGTACGTGATCGTGGTCGGCGACATCGGCGATCGCGACGCGCTGATGCAGAAGATCCGGCAGGAGTACGGCAGCTGGCGAGGGCGGCGCGACCGGCCGCGCATCCCGGTCGAGCCCGAGCCGACCGCGGGGGCGCGGCGCGATCTGCCGTGGAGCGGATCGAGCCCGCCGCGCGTGTTCGTCGGGTGGCGCGTCCCCGCGTTCGAGTCGAGCTCGGCACGGAACCGCGCGCGCTCGCTGCGAGAGACGGCGGCGCTGCAGATCGTGCACGGCCTCGCGTTCGACCCGTCGAGCCCGCTCTACCAGCGCCTCGTCGTGCAGGATCAGTCGGTGCTCGAGCTCGCGTCGTGGGCCGGTGAGCCGACGCGGGATCCGGGGCTCTTCGTGGTGACCTCGGCGCTCGCGCCCGGCGCCTCGCCCGGGAGCGATCCGTTCGATCCGATCGTGCGCGCGATGCAGGACGAGCTCGGCCGCATCGCGAGCGGTGAGATCCCCGCCGAGCGCGTCCGCGCGGTGCAGCAGCACCTGCAGTATGCGTACGCGATGGGCCTCGAGACCCCGAGCTCGGTCGCGGGTTTCCTCGCAGAGATGCTCGCGGTGAGCGGCCGGATCGAGGCGATCGACGAGTACCTCGCGGCGCTCGCGAGCGTGACGCCCGAGGACGTCGCCCGGGTGGCGCGCGAGTATCTGACGCCCGAGCGCCGCTACGTCGTGACGCTGCAGAGCCGCGAGCCACAGAGCCGCGAGCCACAGAGCCGCGAGCCGGAGAGCCGCGAGCCGGAGAGCCGCGAGCCACAGAGCCGCGAGCCGGAACCGGCGCCCACCGAGGGAGGTGCATCGTGATGCGCTCCATCGCGCGCGCCTCGATGTGCTCGGTGCTCGTCGCCTCGCTCGTCTCGTGCGGCGGGGGAGCCGGGCCCGCGCCCGAGTACCCGCCGATGCCCGAGGCCGAACAGGGCGAGGACGTCACCGCGCTCGCTCCGCCGGCGCGTGAGCCGCTGCGCGACGCACCGGTCGTGATCGAGCGACCCAGCGAGTCGCCGATCGTCACCGTGCGCGTCGCCTTCGACGCCGGCTCGGCCGACGATGCGCGGGGGCGCGAGGGCGTCACCCACCTCGCGGCCGAGCTGATGGCGGTCGGCGGCGCGGGCGATCTCTCGTACGCCGAGATCACCGAGCGCCTCTACCCGATGGCGGCGCAGCTCGGCGCCGAGGTCGGCCGCGATCAGACGGTCTTCGTCGGGCGCGTGCACCGCGATCACCTCGAGGCGTTCTACGAGATCTTCCGCGACGTCCTCCTGCGCCCGCGCATGGCCCAGGAGGACTTCGAGCGCGTGCGTGCGCAGGCGCGCAGCGCGCTCACGCTCGAGCTCCGCGGCAACAGCGACGAGGCGCTCGGCAAGGAGACGCTGCAGGCGATGCTCTTCGAGGGGCATCCCTACGGTCATCCCGAGCTCGGCACCGAAGCGGGCCTCGCCCGCGCGTCGCTCGATGACGTCCGCGCGCAGCGGGCGCGCGTGCTCTGCGCCGGTCGCGCGACCATCGGCCTCGCGGGCGGCTATCCCGAGGGGTTCGCGGCGCGCGTCGCGCGCGACCTCTCGGCGCTCACGAGCGATGCGTGCGTCGGTCGCGCCGCGCTCCCTGCGCCCGATGACGGCGGGAGCCGCATGTGGATCGTCGACAAGCCCGAGGCGAGCTCGGTCGCGGTGTCGATGGGCATGCCGATCGACGTCGAGCGCGACGATCCGGACTACCCCGCGATCGTCCTCGCGGTCGCGTGGCTCGGTCAGCACCGCCAGTTCGTCGGGCGTCTGATGCAGTCGATCCGCGAGCGCCGCGGCATGAACTACGGCGACTACGCGTACCCCGAGCACTTCGAGCAGGACGGGTGGGGCGTCTTCCCGCGGCCGAACACGTCCCGACGGCAGCAGTACTTCTCGATCTGGCTCCGTCCGCTCCGCCCCGAGCAGGCCCACTTCGGGATTCGCCTCGCGCTCGCCGAGCTGCGCGCGTTCGTCGAGAACGGGATCGATCAGGCGGAGCTCGATCGCATCCGCAGCTACCTCGACGGCTACTACGCGCTCTTCCTCCAGACCGAGAGCCGTCGGCTCGGGTTCGCGATCGACGACGCCTTCTACGGCGTCGATCGCCCGTGGCTCGAGCGGCTGCGCGAGGCCTGGCGCACGCTGACGCCCGAGCAGGTGAACGCCGCGATCCGCGCGCACATCGATCCGTCGCGCCTGCAGATCGCGATCGTCGCGCCCGACGCGGAGGCGCTCGCGGAGCGGCTCGCCGGCGAGGTCGCTTCGCCGATCGAATACCCCGGTCGCACCGTGCCGCCGGAGGTGCTCGAGCAGGATCGCGTGGTGCAGGAGCTGCGCATCGGCATCCCGCGCGAGCGCATCACGGTCGTCCCGGTCGCTCGGATGTTCGAGCGCTAGCACCACGCGCTCGCGCTACGGAGGCGGTCTCCAGCCCGGATTGGTCAGCGCGGTCTGCACGTGATCGCGCCACGCGCCGGCGATGCGCAGGTAGTCGCGTGCGTAGCCGGTCGGCACGAACCCGAGCCGCCTGAGCAGCGCCGCGCTGCGGAGGTTCTGGGGCTGGTGGTTCGCCTCGAGCCGATGGAGGTTCATCGGCCCGAACGCGTGCGCGATCACCGCCTCCAGCGCTTCGCGCATGAAGCCGCGGCCCTCGATCGATCCGTCGAGCCCGAAGCCCAGGTGCGCGCAGTGGAACGCTCCGCGCACGATGTTCGACACGCCGATCGTCCCGATGATGCGCGCCGGCTTCGCGGCCTTCTCGAACAGGTGCACGCGCACCTGGCGTCCCTGCTCCTCGTCGCGCCGGATCTGCAGCACGCGCTCGCGCCAGTACGCCTCCGTGTAGAACCCTGGCGGCGGGTCGGGCTCCCACGGGCCGAGGTGGGCGCGATTGCGCTCGAGATAGTCGACGACGAGCCGAGCCTCGCGA
>JALYRN010001131.1 GCA_030855295.1 Myxococcota bacterium
CCGATCACGCGCGCGTCGATGCCACGCAGCGCCTCCGCCGCCTGCTCGAGCGAGTGCGTGCCCGGGAAGCTGCTCGCATAGTCGCTCGGCCCGTGCGAGGGCGCGTCCGTGACGTGCACGACGACGCGCAGCGCACCCTCACGGAACCCGACCCCGCCGATCGTGCCGCCGCCCGGCGCGGCGTCGCCCCGATACGGCGCGACGTAGCTCACCCCGCCGTGCGAGTAGCCGGCCCCCGTCGCGATCTGCCAGAGCGCCTCCGCGCCCGACTCGGGGCCGTCGCCGCCGAGCCCCAGCGGATCGTCGAGCGACGCGACGGCCGAGCCGACGCGGCCGAGATCGGTCGTCACCGCGCTCACCAGATCGAACGGCGCGTCGCCCTCCGAGCCGAACGGACCGACCGGGAAGTCCTCGAACCTGCCGACGCCGAGCGCGACGTCGGGCACGCGCGACGCGAGCGCAGGCACGATGCGATCGATCAGATCGCGCTGCAGCGCGTCGATCTCACCTCCGAAGCTGCCGGTCGTGTCGATCGACAGGAACACGTCGAGGGTCCCGAGATCGGCACCGACCTCGAGGGGCAGCCGCACCTCGGGCCCTCGATACGGAAGCGTCACCTCCAGATCGGCGCTCGGCAGGCGTGGCCCCCCGTCGGGGCGCCGATATCCGCCGTCGATCGGCGAATCGCCCCCGTCCTGCAGCATCGGGCGCAGCCCCGCGTCGCGCGCCGGCACCGCGGGGGCTCGCTCTTCGCAGCCGCTCAGCGCCGCCCCGATGGCGAAGAGCCACACCGCGCGCCACATCCGCTCCGAGCGTGGCATGATTCGCCCGGCGACCCAAGACACCCGCTCCTGCGACGCTCTCTCGAACGCACAGCAGCGCGATCCCGTCGTTGACACTAGCGCAATGGAGCGACCATCCTTCCGTCCTCGAACCCCTCCTCACCTCGGGTGAGCCCGACCGTGGCTGGGATGTACAAACTCGTCATCGCCGACGACGAAGGAAAGACGACCGTCGTCCCGCTCGTCCGTGACGAGATCACGATCGGTCGGAAGGAGGGGAACACGATCCGCCTCACCGAGCGGAACGTGTCCCGTCGTCACGCCAAGCTGCGCAAGGGCAACGGCGCCTACCTCGTCGAGGATCTGCAGTCGTACAACGGCGTGAAGGTCAACGGCCGCCGCGTCGGTGGCGAGATCGTCCTCAAGCCCGGCGATCAGATCACGATCGGCGACTACCAGCTCGCGCTGCAGCTCGACGACGGCGCGACGATCCCCGAGACCACCGCGCCCCACGCGGCCGCCAACGGCGCCGAGCCGGTGACCGCGATGATGCCGGCGCCCGCCGCGCCGACGATCCCGAGCGGCGGCATGGGGATGCCCGCGCCGGTGGCCCAGCCGCCCGCGCGCATCGTGATGACGTCGCAGCCGGCGCCCGGCGCCGAGTTCGCGCTCGCGCGCCCGGTCACGCGGATCGGCCGCGCCGAGGAGCTCGACGTCTGGATCAACCACCGCTCGATCTCGCGCGAGCACGCCGAGATCACGAACGACGGCGGCACCATCCGCATCAAGGATCTCGGCAGCGCGAACGGCGTCCGGGTCAACGGCCGCGACACCTCGCAGGGAGAGCTGAAGCCCGGCGACACCCTCGAGCTCGGGCAGGTGCGCTTCCGGTTCGTCGCGCCGGGTGAGCAGTTCGTGTTCGATGCCGAGCGCACGATGCAGCTCGACGCGATCGCGCCCGAGCGCGGCGGCTCGAGCCGCACGCCGATCTTCGTCGCGGCAGGCATCGTCGGGCTCGCCGTGATCGGCGCCGTTGCGGTCGCGATGTCGGGGAGCGGCGGCGGCAGCGGGACCGCCACGCCGATCGCCGACGGCTCGCCCGTCGACACGAGCGGAGGCGCCGCCATCGCGACGGGCGGCGTCGGTGCGGGCACTCCGACGACTTCGGACGTGGCGACGCCCGTTCCGGCCGCGGGCCCTTCGGCCGACGAGCTGATCCACCAGGCGGTCGCCGCGTGCGTCTCGGCGCGCAACGGCGGCCAATTCGATGTCGCGCTCCAGCGCGCCGGCGAGGCGCTCGCGCTGCGCGCCGACGACGCGAGCGCGCTCGAGTGCCAGGCGGGCGCGCAGCAGGAGCGGGCCGAGTCGGACGCCTTCGCCCGCGGCGTGTCGGCGCGGGATCGAGGGGATCTCTCGGGCGCGTACCTCGCGTTCGACGAGCTGCCGCCGCAGAGCGGGTACCGGAGCCGTCCCGAGGTCGCGCAGACGATGCGCGACTTCGCGAACGACACGATCGAGCGCGCGCAGAGCGTGCTCGCGAGTGATCCCGAAGAGTCGCTCCGTCTCGCGCAGACGGTGCTCAACATGGCGCAGGTCGACTCCGGTACGCGCCGCGCCGCGGATGCGCTCGCGCGTCGTGCCCGCCCGCGGATCGCGTCGAGCGGCCGCGATCGTGAGCGCTCCGCCGAACGTGCCCGCGCCCGAGAG
>JALYRN010001132.1 GCA_030855295.1 Myxococcota bacterium
CGTGACTAGGGCTGCGCGCTAGGAACGGATCCTTTACTAGTCGGAGCGTTAGTCAAGATTGCGTTACTAGTGATGATGCCGGATCCTGCGCCACCGAGCCCGTCGCGGGCGTGGGTGACCCGCTGGTTAACAGCATGACCGTAATGACTTCGAGTAGTTACGTGTGTTGCGGGCGTGATGTAAGGCAGACAGTTTTTGAGCCATTTCATCGGTCACGCGAACTTCGACGACCGGGCAGTAAACAGCGGCCCCCAGGAGCGATCCTCGGGGCCGCTTCTTTTTCTCCCGAGAAGTTCGCGGTGTTGCGCGAATGGCGAGCCCGTGCCGAGCGTGGACAGCGTTCGCGCAGAGAGCGCCGCGGGCTCGATCGGCGAACCGAAATCGCGCTCTGGACGCTCTTTGTTCTGCGAGCGTTGACCAGCGGGTCGAGAGGAATGGAGAGCGTTTAACAGCTCGGCCTCTTTTCGCGGGACGGGTCGGCGGTTGGTTAACTGGCCACGTCGGCGAAGACGTCGAGGGCGTGTTTTGCCGTGCGCTCTCTGGTCTCGCCGCGGGGACAGAACGCGCGCGAAGAACGCCCGGCGTCGTGGCATGGTGACGCACGCATGGACCTCGACTCGATCCCGTCCGAGTACCGTGGCTGGTGGAGGATCACCGAGACGTCGCAGTGGTCGAGCAAGTTCCTCGACTCGCTCGGCCCCGCGCTGCTCTCGCTCACCGGGCAAGGCGACCGCCTGCGCATGCACTGCCTGCTCGCCTACGTGAACTGCAAGCCGACGAAGACCGGTGTGTCGTTCACGTGGGAAGGCGCGTGGGAGTACGACCCGATGTCGGGCTCGGGCCGCGTGACGCTGGGGAAGGACGGTCAGCTCAAGGGCTCGATCCGGATCAAGGACGGCGACTCCAGCACGTTCGTCGCCGCGCGCACCGAGGAGCCCGACGAGTCCATCCCGCCGCCGCCGAGCTACCGCGACAAGTGGCGGCGGCGCTGGTGATCGCGTGCTCGACGAGATCTGCTCAACGCCGTCGATCGGATCAGCGACCTCACGAAGACGCGGTCCCCTCCGGACTCGGTTCGCTCCGCAACCGCACGAGCAGCCGCCGTGTTCGCGATCGCCACGTAACTGTCTCGAACACGTCGGCGAGCGCGCGGCGGCGGTTCTGCGGCCAGAGCACGTCCCACGTCGAGGCAAGCTGGGCGAGCCGCTTCTTCGCCGAGTCGGGCCAGTTCCACTGCGGCCGACGAAGCGCATCGAGGATCATGCCTTCGGCGTCGGCCGCTGCGACCTGCCCGCCGTCGCAGCCATCGGTGCGGCAGCGGTAGTAGCGGGGCGCCTTGGCGGCGGTCTTCTTCGTCAGCGAGGTGCTCATCGAGGTCGTCATCGTGCGGTCGCACCGCTCGCAGAGCAGCAGGCCGCGAAGGAGGAACGGATCCTCGCGCTGGTCGACCTTCGAGCGTGTCGTGGTTGCTCTCGTCTTGCGCGCGGCGATCGCGTTCTGCACGCGCTCGAAGAGGTCGGCCGGAACGAGGGCGGTATGCACCGCGGCGGCTCCGTCGGGACGACGACCTGCGTACACCGGGTTCTGGAGGAGACGCAGGACGGCACGCGTCGACCACTCGCCTCGCTTGCCGTTCTTCGCGACGAGCCGGAGCGCGTTCGCTCGCGTGACGAGCTCGGCGGTCGGCTTGCCGCTCCCGGCCTCCGTGAAGAACCACCGCACGACGGCGGCCTCTGACTCGACGATGACGAGCTGCTTCGTCTGCGGATCCGCGGCGTAGCCAAGAGGCACGCGACCCGCGGCCCGCTCTCCGCGGGCCTTCTTCGCCGCACGCGCGTCGGCCAGGCGCTCGCAGATCATGTCGCGCTCCAGCTCGGCGAAGGTCGCGAGCAGGTTGAGCTGCAGCCGCGCGAGCGAGCCGGCCTCGGCGTCGATGGCGCCGTGCACGATGGTGAGGCCCACGTTGAAGCGCTCGAACATCCGCACGAGGAGCGCCCAGTCGGTGAGCTTGCGCGTGAGGCGGTCGAGCCGGTAGACGATGACGCGCTGGAGGTCGCCCTCCTGGATGCGCGCGAGGAGCCTCTCGAGGCCGGGGCGCTCGATGGTCGCGCCACTGTAGCCCTCGTCGTCGAAGTGCTCGCCGATCGGGTACCAGCCGCGCCAAGCCAGGGAGCGGATGAACTCGGTGCAGAGGCTGCGCTGCACCGCGCACGACGAGAGGGCGGGATCGTCGCCGGCGCGCACCACCGACTGGCGCGTGTACACGGCGCAGCGGATGAGGGGCAGGTCGTCGGGCTCGGTGTCCAATTCCGTGAAGGTATCGCGGGCCGACGGAAGCGGGATGAGTGGTCGGGCATCGCGCGTGGCAAACGCGGGATTGCCGGCCCGAGTGGGACGCGGAAACCTTCAGCCCTTCGACTTCGCGATCCGTTCCAGCTCGGCCGCGACGGCGGGCTTCTCGATGCGGCCCTCGGCCACGCCCATCGTC
>JALYRN010000260.1 GCA_030855295.1 Myxococcota bacterium
CTCGCCGAGCGAGTCCGTGCGCTGCGCGCGAGCAGCGCCGACGCGCCGGACGACGCCTGGATCGCGCGCCTCTTCTCGCGCGATGGACCGCTCGGCGGCGACGTCGGATCGGCGGATGCGATCGGCGCGCTGGTGAAGCTCTCGGTGCACGCGGACGCGCGGGCGCGGGTCCGCGATCAGCTCCGCTCCCGCGCTTCGGCGCTGCACGCCGAGACGCCCGCGCTCCTCGATCGGCTCTACCTCGCTTCGCACGAGCTGCGCCGCTATCCGGCGACCACCGTGAGCGCCGGATCGCTCCGCTACGTGCTGATCGCCGACAAGGGCGAGATGGGCGTGCGCGCGGTGCGCGAAGCGCTGGCGCTGGGGACGATCCCGGTCGTGCTCCACAGCGTGCAGGACGACGCCGACGCGCTCCAGGTGCGTCTCGCGCGCGAGCACGGTGGGTTCGCGATCGGGCTCGAGGGATCGTTCCGCGAGTCGTACGGGAGCTACGTGCAGATTGCGGAGCGCATCCACGCGGTCTTCCGCGAGCGCTTCGGCGATGCGTGGCGCGAGGAGCTCGCGCGCGCGGCGCTCTATCCGGGCTACGGACCGCTCGCCGAGAACGCGGCGGCGATCCGTCACTTCCGGCGCTCCGGGATCGCGTTCGTCGGTCCGATGGAGGACGTCGTCGAGCAGGCTGGCGACAAGCGACGCTTCCGCGCGATCGTCGAGTCGCTCGATCCGTCCGCGGTGACGCCGGGGATCGTGATCGCGGACGCCGATCGCGATCGGATCCGTGCGCGCGTGCTCGAGGCGCACGCGGCGGGCGCGTTCGCGTTCCCGGGACGGCTCAAGGCCGCGAACGGCGGCGGCGGGCGCGGGCAGGCGATCGTCGGCTCGGCCGACGCGCTCGACGCCGGGATCGCGAAGGTGCTCGGCGAGATCGCGAGCGCCGGCTGGGATCCCGGCGTGATGTTCGAGCAGAACATCCCGCGGACGGTCCACCTCGAGGTGCAGGTCCTCCGTGACCGCTACGGCAACGCGCGCCACTTCGGGATGCGCGACTGCACCGAGCAGCGCGCGAGCCAGAAGATCCAGGAGGAAGCGCCTCCCGCGTTGCTGCGCGGCGCGCCGGAGCTGCGCCGCCGCATCGAGCAGATGGCGGTCGCGATCGCCGACTCGGTCGGCTACGTCGGCGCCGGCACGATCGAGCTGATGTATGCCGACGGCCGCGTGTACTTCCTGGAGATGAACACGCGGATCCAGGTCGAGCATCCCGTGACCGAGGAGTCGCACGGGATCCGGCGCGGCGCCGATTTCGTCGCGCCGCTCGATCTCGTCGCGTGGCAGCTGCGGCTGGCGGACGGCGCGGCGATCGACTTCGCGCAGGACGACGTGCTGCAGACGCACGTCGCGCGCGAGCTGCGCATCAACGCGGAGTCGTGGGTCCCCAGGCACAAGGATCCGCGCGACGGGCAGCGCGGGCTCTTCGTGCCGAACGCCGGGATCTTCGATCGCATCGACGTGCCCACGCCGGACGAGGTCGTCGCGGGGCTGGGCGACGCCGGGGCGCGCATCGAGGACCTGCGCGTCCGGTTCGACGTCGGCTTCGCCCCGGGCGACATGCTCGTGAACAAGGATCCGACGTTCGGGAAGCTGATCGTCGCGGTGCGCGCCACGCCCGGCTCGGACGAGTACGAGCTGCTGCGCATCGCGTGCCTCGCGGTGCTCGACCGCATGCGCATCGAGGGTCGTCAGGTGCGCCCCGACGGGAAGGTCATCGCGCGCAGCCGCTTCGAGACGAACATCGCCGCGCACCGCTGGATCCTCGAGCACGAGATCGTGCGTCGCCACGGCGAGGGCGACGCGCGCGGGCGGCACGTCAACTGGGTCGTCGAGGCGCTCCGCGCGAGCTCCGAGGGCGCGACGGCGGCGGGGATCTGAGCCGGCGCGAGCGCTGGCCCCCGCGCCCAGGAGGGCGCACGGGAGCGAATCAGACAGAGGCTGTCCAAGAATCGGCTCGCCCGCTCCGCGCGCTCCCGTCCGCGCGCTCCCGTCCGCCCGTACGCGCCCTCCGGGGCGAGCACTCCTGCCGGCTCAGCCGACGACGTCGCGAGCCGTCGGCGCAGTCAGGATGCGGTCGGCCATCGCGTCGAGCTCGTCCGTGGTCGCGCCGCGAACGCGCTCCACGAGCGCCAGCGTGAGCTCGCCGAAGCGCAGGCCGAGCTGCCGCAGCAAGAGCTCGGCCTTGCCCTCGGCCTTGCCTTCGGCCTTGCCCTCGGCCTTGCCCTCCGCCTTCACCTTGTCCAACGCGAGCATCACGACCTCCTCCAGCTCGAGTCCGCCGTGCTCGCGCGCTTCCGCGAGCAAGATCGCCGGATCCTCGATCTTCCGGACCACCTCAAGGTACCGCAGGATCGCCGCCAGCGCCTCGTGGCCCAGCGCACGCGCGGTCTCGATCATCAACGCGCCCCAGCGCGCGAACAGCGCCTCGAGCGAATGATCGCGCGCATCGCGCAGCAGCCCCAGCGTCAGCCGAACCAGCGGCGGCCCAGTGCGCGCCATGATCGCGCTCGCGCGCTGCGAGCCGAGGTCGTCGATCACGATCCGGAGCGACAGCACCTGATCGCCGAGCGCATCGAGGAGCCCCCGATCGGCGTCGTAGAGCTCGCCCATCGATCGCGCGCGCGTCCAGCCCTCGCGACCGTGGTGGATCACCACCGGGATCACGACCGGCAGCGGCGCGGAGTCGGGCGAGCGCGCGCACACCGCCTCGAGGATCTTCACGACGTAACCGGACATGCGCAGCGGCACGCGGGCATGCGGCGAGGACCGATGCTCGAGCAGCAGATAGAGGTACGCCGTCCGGCCCGCGAGCTCCGCCGAGAACAGCAGATCGGTGTGCCGAGCCGCGAGCGTGGGATCGACGAACGAGCCCGGCTCGAGCCGCAACGTCGACCACGCGATCCGTGACGACACCTCGGCCGGGAGCGCGTGCACCAGCTCCGCGGCGGCGTGCTCGGGGACCGAGAAGACCTGCTTGAACAGTGCGTCGTGCGCGCCCATCGAGGCGACCTCCAGCAGCGCTCGTGCCGGGCTCTCGAGGTCCGAACACAATCGAAAAACGATGCGTGCGGTGGCGGAGTGGCGGGCGGAAGGGTGGCGGCCGCCACCGATCGCGCGCCGGGCTCGACGCGCCGCGAGTTCATCGGCGCACGTCGGTCGACAGAAGTGTCTCAGAGCGGCCTCCACTCGGGCTGATCGGCATCACGTCGCTTTGTACGGGGGCGCACGCGCACCGGCGCCGCCCCGCACGACGCGCCGGCGCCATCCGGATGTGCGCGGCTAGAGATACGCGTTCTGATCGCGGGCGCGCGATCGTTCGCAGTCGGGCGCGCGGAGCGCGCGCGCTGCTCGACGCGTATCGGCCGAGCCTCGAGGCTCGGTCGATCGCCAGCCACCATCTCACCATCGGCAGCAATCCGGCCGGCCGCTCGTGACTCACCGCGGTCAGCAGGCGCGGGCCGCCGACACCTCGCAGGCACCTCGACGAATGACTTCATCCAAAGTGATCCCCGCTCTCGGTCTCAGTCGAGGCCCGGCGCGAACGCGATCGACCAGAGACCGGAATCACCGGCCAGCTCGGGCGCGCCCGGCTCCCACGCGAGCCCGTCCTCCGCGACGCAGATGCGCGATCCGCAGCTCGCGACGTAGCGACCTCCGCCGCGGACCAGGCCGTCGATCCTCGAGCGCGTCGGGTGCTCCACCCAGCTCGCCGCCCGCGCGTCGGGGCTCGTCGCGAGCCGCAGGTCACCCGCCGCGATCCAGCGCGCGCCGTCGAAGTAGACGACGCGGAAGCTGCCCTCGCCGCCCGCCTCGTCGTGCGACCACGTGATGCCGTCGGTGCTCGATACGCGACGCCCACCGTGTCCCACCGCGACGAAGCGCCCCTCGGCGAACGCGATGCCCTGCAGGCCTGCGCCGTCGGCGGTGATGATCGAGTCCCACACGAGCCCGTCGACGCTCCGCGCGCGCAGCCCGTCGTCGCCCACCGCGACGAACACGCCGGCGCCGAACGCGACGTCGCGGATGCCGCCGGCGCGCGAGATGCGCGCGACCTCCCACGTGAGCCCATCGGCGCTGCGCGCCGCGCTCGTGCCACCGGCCGCGACGTAGTGACCGTTGCCGAACGTGACGCCCGAGAGGAAGCCGTGCGTGAACGGCTCCGCGGCGACCCACTCGCGTCCATCGGTGGAGCGCAGCACCACGTCGTCGCCCACGACGACGAAGCCGTGCGGCCCGTGGGTGACGGCGCGCAGGAGCAGCCCGTGATCGTACGGGTCGGCGTCGGTGCGCTCTTCGGAGTGGAGCACCGTGAAGTCGGTGTCGAAGGTCACGATGCGATGCCGCCAGCCCACTGCGACGAACACGCCCGGGCCCTCGCCGGGATCGATCCCGGCGTCGTCTCCGATCGCGCCGGCGTCGGCGAGCACCGCTGCGTCCGCCGCGATGCTCGCGTCCTCGGTACGCAACGCGGCGTCGATCGCGGGCGCGCTCGCATCCTCCGACGCGCGGCCAGCATCGGCGACCGGCGTCGCGCCCTCGGCGGCGCCGACGCACCCGACGACCAAGGCAGTCACGCACGCGGCGATCGCTCGCATCACACCTCCTGCCCGTCCGTGCCCGCGGCGCGCCCGCGCATCACATGCCATCGGGCGCCGCGATCCCGCGGAACGCGTCGGAGCTCACGAGCTGCACCAGGAGCTCTCGCACGTCGCGACCCGCGCCCTCGAAGCCCTCGTGCACGGCGGCCTGGGAGCGCGCGTCCGCGCGCCGATCGACGTTGCGACCGGTGAGGTAACGGAACCATCGATCGACGTAGCAATCGCGCAGCGCCGTGCTCTCCGCGATCGCGGAGCCGAGCTCCACCGCCCCGTCGACCTCGAGGCCGGTGAGATCGGCCGGAGCGCCGAGCGTCACGCGGGCGTCGACCGGCAGACCGTTGGCGTCGTGCTCCTGGAGCATGCCGAGCGCGTCGTAGCGCCCCAGTGCGAAGCCGAAGTGGTTGAACTGCGCGTGACATCCGACGCACGGCTGCTCGCGCGTGGCGTCGGTGATCTGCTCGCGCAGCGTCGCGGTCGGATCGGCGTCCGGCAGCGCCGGGATGTCGGCCGGCGGATCGGGCAGCGGCGCGCAGAGGATCTGCCGATAGACGTACGCGCCGCGATAGATCGGCGCGACGCGCTCGTCGGGCGCCTGGGTCGCGATCAACGCGGCCTGCGTGAGCAGGCCGGCGCGCTCGCCGGCGGGGAGCATCGTGGGCTCGCCGCTCTCGCTCGGCGTCGCGCCGTACATCGCCGCGAGGCGCGCCGAGGGGAACGAGTACGTCGCCGTGAACAGCTCCGTCAGCGTCCCCTCGCCGTCGAACACGACGTGCTCGACGAACGACTCGGTCTCCGCGATCCACTCGCTCGCGAGCGTCTCGTCGAACTCCGGGTACTCGGCGGGCTCGCGGAAGACGTCGGTCGCGTCGCCGAGACGCAGCCACCAGCGGTGGAAGTCGACGACGACCTCTCGCGCGCGCGGCGACTCGAGCATGCGCCGCGCCTGCGCCTGCACCTGCTCGGGGGTCGACAGCTCACCCGCGAGCGCGGCGTCGAGCAGCACGTCGTCCGGGGTCGAGCGCCAGAGCGCGAACGAGAGGCGCGATGCGATCTCGAAGTCGGTCAGCGGCCGGTACGAGCCGGGCTCCGCGCCGCCGGTGATCGGCGCGCCGCGCTCGATGCGGTACACGAAGCTCGGCGACGCCAGGATGGCGTGCAGGACGAGCACGACGCCGCCCTCGAAGCTCGCATCCGCGGCCGCAGCGGTGACCAGCCGCGCGACCTCCGCGTCGGTCGGAGGTCGCCGGTACACGCGCAGAGCCTGCTCGCGCACGATGCGCTCGGTGCACGCGTCGCGCTCGGACGCATCGGCGGGCCGGCACGTGAGCACGGCGGGGTCGTCGGCGATCGTCGCCGCGATGGTGCCCGCGAGCTGGAACAGCGACACCGTCTCGACCGGCGAGAACGGCACGAGCGACGCCGGCGCGACCGAGCTCCCGTCGACGACGAGCGCGGCGGCCTCGGCGCCGAACAGATCGTGCACCGAGTTGCGGAGCTCGCGCGTGGTGAGGCGCGCGATCGGAGCCGGCGCGACGGTCTGCTCGACCGGTGGCGGCGGCTCGGAGCCCCGGGCGCCGCGAGGCCCGGCGGGGCCGTCCTCGACGAGACCGACACAGCCGCTCGCGAGCGCGACCAGGCCGACGAGCACGAGCGTGCGGAGGCTCGTGACGACGAGCTTCTTCTTCGAGGGCGCCATCACGTGAGCAGCCCCGGCATCGGACCCGCCTGGTTGCGACCGGCATCGCCGAACGTCGCGCCCGTGTACCCGAAGGTCTGCGCGATGTTCAGCAAGAGCGCGGGGCTGTAGTCCCAGCGCTCCTCGGGGCGCCGATAGCCATCCACCTGCACGTCGACGACGCGCCCGGTGCGGTAGGTGCCGCCGAGCGATCCGAACATCACGTAGGTGCGGTCCTGGCGTCCTTCTTCGTCGGGCCCGTGCGGGCCGCGCGCCTCGTTCGTTCCCCAGAGCACCAGTGTCTCCTCGGCGACCTCGAGGCGCGTGAGCTCGTCGAGCACCATGCCGACCTGCTCGACGTACCAGCGCTCGATCTCGCGGAAGTAGCGCAGCCCCTCGGACCAGTCGCCGGTGCTCGGCGAGTGCGTCCAGCCGTGGTGCGACTTCGACGCGATGCCCGGCATGCGCTCCTCGAGCCAGCGGTACTTCAGGCCGTTGACCGAGTGCGACCACTGCATCGTCGCGACGCGCGTGAGGTCGCACGCGATCGCCATCGCGAGCAGGCGCGCCTGCAGGGCGGAGATCCGTGCGCCCTCTTCTTCTTCGAGCGCGACCGTGAACTCCTCGACGCTCACGTCGCCGCAGCGCGGCCCGCCGTCGAGCGCGACCTCGATCGAGCGGAGCGACTCCGCGTGATCCGAGAGACGCCGGCGATCCGCGGCCGAGAGCCCGACCTGCGCGTCGCGCAGATCGTCGCGTACGAGATCGAGCACCGAGCGCTGGCGCGCATGCGTCTCCGCGATCGCCTCGCCGCCGGTCGCGGTGCCGCCGCCGAAGAGCGACGTGAAGACCGCGCGCGGATCCGAGATCGCGGCCACCGGTCGGTTCGCGCCCGAGAACACGGTCTGCGTCTGGCCGGCGTTGGACGTGTCGCTGGTCGTGAAGCAGCCGAGGTGCAGCGAGCGGAACGGCCGATGATCGATCAGCCCGGCGATCTCTTGATCGAGCGAGGGCCCGTAGCCGCTGCCCGAGCTGGCGCCGGTGAACACCGCACCGACGCCGCTGTGATGGCCGTCGGCGCCGCTCCAGCCGCGGAGCCCGCGGACGATCAGCATCTCCGCCGCGTGGGGCCGCAGCGGCGCCGCGAAGTCCTGCAGCGTGAAGCCCTGGGCGGCCTCGGGCGTGTACCACTGCCCCGGCGAGAACCCGAGCGGTGTGAAGAGCTGGACGTAGCGCATCGGCGCCTGCGCCGCGCCGCGATGCTTCATCGCATCGAGGAACGGCAGCGCGAGGGCCACGCCACCGAGCCCACGAAGTAGTGTCCGCCGCCGGAGCTTGCTGCCCATCGAACCCTCCTGACCCGGCCTGTATCCGGCGGGCGGCGAGACCGATCACCCGGTGCGAAAGATTTTTTTTTCGCGCGCCGGTGATCGGTTCCGGGCCTGGGCGGCTACCAGGCGTCAACGAGGTTGAACGGTGCGTGTACCATCGCGCAGGATGCGGCAGTGGACGGCGAGGGATCGGACCGTCTCGCGCCGCTGGCTCGCGCCGCCGCGGCCGGCGATCGACAGGCGCAGCGGCGCCTGCTCGGCGAGGTCGGGCCCGCGATGAGCGCCGCCATCCGCACGATGACGCGCGCGGCCGACGTCGACGACGCGACGCAGGAGGCGATGGTCGGCTTCCTGCGCGCGCTGGCGACCTTCCGATACGAGAGCTCGGTCAAGCACTTCGCGTGTCGCGTCGCGGTGCGGACCGCGAGCGTCGTCAACCGCACGCGGACGCGTCGCGGCCGCGCCGATGATCTCGGGCGTGACGCCGAGGCGCTCCGGCCGAGCGAGCCCTCGCCGCACGACGAGGCGACGAGCAGCGAGCGGTCGCGCCTGCTG
>JALYRN010001133.1 GCA_030855295.1 Myxococcota bacterium
GCGGTGGCGCGGCCGGCGTGGGGGTCAGCGCTCTGCGCGCGAGGAACACCGAACGAGAAAGATAGCGAAGCGCATCGGCCCCCAGCGTGAAGTCCATCGTCGGCGTCTCCGCGGCCATCGTGGCACGAGGCGGGCTCCGTCACTCGTCATCGCCGAGCGCGCGAGCGCGGGCGCGCGCCCACTGGGCGGCCAGCGCGGCGGGGGTGAGGAGGCCGACGAGGAAGAACCAGAGCGGCGGCAGCTCGTCGCCGGATATCAAGGGGAAGGCGAGCGCGAACGCGGCCATCGTAGCGGGCCATGCCACGAGCGGCACACCGAGGAGGGCGACCCGCGAGGTGCTCGGGCGGCGGTCGTTCGAGAGCGCCGAGTGCACCCAGAGGTAGTAGGCGCGCAGTCCTTCCTCCCGCGCGACGCGGTCGTAGAGCAGACCCCCGAGGCAGACGAGCGCGGCCCACGCCGCCAAGAGGGGGCTCGCGCCCGACGCGGGCCCGAGCGCCATGTCCGCGACCCAGACGAGCGCGAAAGCGATCGCGCCGAGGACGAGACCCCCGAGTTCGAAGAACACCATCGCAGCACACGATACGTCGGGGGACGCGAGCACTCCCCCCGATCGCGCTCGCGTCGGTCGGCTGCGCGTGGCCGAGCTCCGGCTGCCTCGAGTCGGCGCATGCCCGGCCCAGCAGGGATGCGGTTGCGATCGGGAGACCGCGTACGCTGTTTCAGCCTGCCGCGCAGCACGCTGCCGATTCTGGTCACGAGCGCCGAGACCTTCTTGGAGCGCCTGTGCTCGCTCGTGCCGCGCCCGAACACTCACCAGGTGATCCCCCACGGAGCGCTCGCACCTCACGCCGCGTGACGGCCGCGCGTGGTGCCTCGAGCGCTCCCGCAACGCCACCTTCTGCGACCTCCGGCGCACGCTGCGGTCCCGCAGCTCGATCGAGCAATTCACTCGGAGCGACGGCTGCCCATGACGACCATCGCGGGTGACGAAGCGTGGAGCGGTCTCGCCCGCGAGGCGCTCGCGTCGATCACGAAGCGAAGGCTGACCGACGCGCTCCGCTCCCGACTGCCGCACGCGAACGTCTGCTCGCATTGCGCCGAGGCCCGGTCGACGCGAGAACGCGCGGATGAGCTCTTCTCCTGCGACCGCGATGGCGATGGTCCTCCTCGATCGCGCGGTGATGCCCGATGCCGCGCGAGTCGTCGCGTGGCTCGGAGGTCGTCGCCGCGCGTCGATATCGAGCACCAGCGCGACGACGATCGAGCTCGATGTCGAGGGACGAGTCTCGATGCTCGGCATGGTCGACGCGCCGGTCCCGTGGTCTCAGCTCGAAGGCCCGTGCTCGACGGCGTGGTGGTGGCCGCAGGCGAGCGAGGAGTGTCGTACGAGCACGGCCCACCTGGTCGTGACGGCGACGTCGGAGCGAGATCTCTTCGAGGCGACGCTGCGCCTGACCGACGTGGTCGCCGCCGTCGCGGAAGCGGCTCGCGCCGTGGCCGTGTACTGGAGCGCGTCGGCGATGGTGCACGAGCCCGGGGCGTTCCGTACGGAGGCCGAGAGCGCGACCCGGGAGTCACTGCCGCTGAGGCTGTGGATCGACTTCCGGATGGAGCCGACGCGCGGAGACGAGCTCTTCTTCGCGACCACGGGCCTCGAGACGTTCGGCCTGATGGAGCTCGAGTGCGTCGGCACGCGAGCGAGCGCGCCGCACGTGCTCGATCGGATGTTCGACGTCGCGCACTACCTGTGCGACCGAGGCCCGGTGCTCGAGGACGGCCAGACCATCGGGCGGAGCGACGCAGAGCGGATCTCGGCGCGTCACCGGCCGTCGCGGTGGAAGCGACCGGGGAAGGTGATCTTCCTCGAGCTCGGCCGCTGATCGTACTCGCTGCGCTTCTCCGAGGGCGCGAGCGACCGCGCGGCGGCGCCCGACGGCATCGTGAAGCTCGATCGCCGCAGCGGGCGCCTCGACGTGTGGGACGCAGGCGTCGGCATGCAGCCCGACGAGGCGATCTTCGTCCCGGCGCCGGGCGCGAGCGGTGAGGACGAGGGGTACGTGCTGAGCATGGTCTTCGACGCGAGCGTCGCGCGCAGCCAGGTGGTGGTGCTCGACGCGCAGCGCCTCTCGGCGGGTCCGATCGCGCGCGTTCACATCCCCCGGCGGGTGCCCTTCGGCTTCCACGGCGACTGGGTGCCGGCGGCGGGCTGAGAGACCGACACCCGAGACCAGACCAGGGTCGAGCCCCCTTCGTGTGGGCTGCGCCCTCGAGGTCGGCGCGTCCGACGCCGACGCCGGCCGGCGACCATCTTCGATCGCCGACGACGCCTCCAGCGCCTGCGCTGCGACTGACGCGCGTGAGAGCATCGCGCCTCTCCGCTTGTCTCCTCTCGCTCACGCGAGCGCGCGCGCGCTGCGAGCCGCGGGCGCGATCGACGGGCGCGCGATCTCCTCGAGCGCGTCGGCGGCCGCCGCAGCGCATCGCGG
>JALYRN010001134.1 GCA_030855295.1 Myxococcota bacterium
CTCGTACGCGGCCCTCGCGGGCAAGGCTGCGGGGCTCGCGACGATCCTCCGCGAGCGCGGCATCGGACCGGGCGCGCACGTCGCGCTGCTCGCATCGCCGAGCGCCGGCGCCGCTGCGGGCATCCTCGGGATACTCGCGACGGGTGCAGCGTGGGTTCCTCTCGATCCGAGCTGGCCGCGCGCGCGCACCGAGGACGTGCTCGCGCAGTCGCAGTGCCGCGCGCTCCTGCTCGATCGCAGCGGCGACGACGCGGACGTCGCGGAGCTCGGCCAGGCCATCGAGCGCATCGACATCGATCGGGTGAGCCCCGGTGATCTCGCGATGCTGGCGGATCCCGCGGCGCCGGATCAGATCGCGTACGTCATCTTCACGTCGGGCTCGACCGGTCGCCCCAAGGGCGTACCGATCCCGCGCGTGGCGCTGGCGAGGTATCTCGACTGGGCGCGCGCCGCGTTCGAGATCAGCGCGAGCGATCGCATGGCGGCGACCGCGTCGATCGCGTTCGATGCGTCGATCCGGCAGCTGATCGCGCCGCTGCTCGCGGGCGCGACGGTCGTGCCGGTGCCGCGCGGCGCGGGGCGAGATCCCGATGCGCTGCTCGACTGGATCGCACGGCAGAGGCTCACGATCTGGAGCTCGGTGCCGACGCTGTGGGAGCAGCTGCTCGCCGCCGCCGAGGCGCGCACGCGCACCGGTCGAGCGCTGCCGAACCTCTCGCTGCTGCGCTGGATCCTGCTCGGCGGCGAGGCGCTGATGGCGGCGCCGGTGCGGCGGTGGCTCGATCTCTTCGGCGCGCACGCTCGGATCGCGAACCTCTACGGTCCCACCGAGACCACGATCAACGCCGCGTACCACGTGGTGGCGGCCCGCCCGAGCGACGACGCGCAGCGGATCCCGATCGGCCGGGCGATCGACCACCGCACGCTGGTCGTGATCGACGAGACCGGACGAGCGTGCGAGCCGGGCCGAGCCGGCGAGCTCGTCGTCGGCGGGATCGGGGTCACGCCCGGCTATCTCGGCCGCGCCGAGCTCGATGTCGATGCGTTCGTCGTGCGCGACGGCGCGCGCGCCTACCGCACCGGAGATCGCGTCCTCGAGCGCGACGACGGCGCGCTCGAGTTCCTCGGCCGCCTCGATGATCAGGTGAAGATCCGTGGACACCGGGTCGAGCCCGGCGAGATCGAGGCGCAGCTGCGCGCGCATCCCGACGTCGCGCGCGCGGCGGTCCTCGCCGAGCGAGGCCACGAGGGCGTCGCGCGCCTCGTCGCATGGATCGAGCCCCGCGCATCGAGCGCGCTCGACGCGGCCGCGCTGCGCGCGCATCTCGCGGCGCGTCTCCCGGAGGCGATGCTCCCCGCGCGCTTCGCGTTCGTGCCTTCGCTTCCGACGAGCAGCGCCGGCAAGATCGATCGCGCAGCGCTGCGCGCGCTCGCGCCGGATCCGCTCGGTCACGGTGCCACGTCGATGGCCGCTCCGTCGACCGGTGTACCGCCGACCGGTGTACCGCCGAGCGCCGCCGCGGCGACCGCTCCGTCGACCCCGACCGAGCTCGCGGTCGCGCGCGCCTGGAGCGAGGTGCTGGAGATCCCGCCGCCGCGACGCGACGACGACTTCTTCGCGCTCGGCGGTGACTCGATCGCGATCCTGTCGGTGTTCTCCCGTCTCGCGACGCGCTTCCCCGCGCTCCCGAGGCCCACGATCGCGTACCGCCACCGCACCGTCGAGGCGCTCGCCCGCGCGATCGACGAAGCGGCCACGACCGCGCGCCCCGACGCGACGCACGACCTCGACGTGGACGCGAGCGAGCCGTTCCCGCTGACGCCCGCGCAGCGCGGGTTCCTGCTCGCGGAAGCCCTGTCGCCCGACGCGCGCCAGAGCTGGGTCGCGAGCTTCACGCTCGAGGGCGCGCTCGATCCCGAGCGCCTCCAGCGCGCGTTCGATCGGCTCGTGGACCGTCACGCGATGCTGCGCGTCGAGCTCCTGACGAGCGCGCGCCCGCCGCTCCAGCGCGAGCTGCCGGTGGGCCGCCGGATCACGATCGCCTACGAGCCCGACGCCACGCCCGCGCGCGTCGGCGCGTGCTTCGACGAGGAGCGCGCGCACGCCTTCGACCCGGCGGGCTGGCCGCTCGTGCGCGTGCGCCTCCTGCGGCTGACGCCGGGCCGCCACGCGCTGATCGTGCATGCGCACCACCTGGTCGGAGACGGACTCTCGGCCGCGCTGCTCGCCCGCGAGCTGCTCGCGATCGACGACGCGCTGCACCGCGGCGCCGAGCCCGACCTGCCGCCACTGCGTACGACCTTCCGGCAGTGGGTCGCCCGGAGCGCCGAGCACGACGCGCGCGCGGGCCACGAGTCGGACGCGTTCTTCCGCGCGCGGTTCGCCGAGCCGTACGAGGCGCCGCGGCTGCGCCGTCCTCGGGAGGCCGCGTCGTACGAGCCCGCGAGCGCGCCCCGCGCGGATCGCACGACCGACGCGCCCACC
>JALYRN010001135.1 GCA_030855295.1 Myxococcota bacterium
CGACCGCTGAGCGGCGATGACGCGACTCCCGTCGAGAGCCGAGCGGGCAGGTGTCGAGTCAAAGGCTGTAGTCAACGGCTCGCCCGCTCCGGGACCTCCCGTCCGCGCGCGCGGCGCGCGCTGCCGTCCGGTCCCTACGGGGCGAGCACTCCTGCCGGCTCAGCGGCTGTATAAAAATCGGCTCGCCCGCTCCGGGCGCTTCCGTCCGCGCGCCGGGCGCGCTCCCGTACGCGCCCTCCGGGGCGAGCACTCCTGTGGACTCAGCGCTTCTTGGACTTCTTGCGGCCCGCCGCCTTCTTGCGGCCCGGACCGCGACGCTTCGGCGTCGCCTCGCCCGCGGCGCTCGAGCCCGACGACGCACCGTTCGCCGCGTAGTACTTCGTGGCGCGCTTCGCCCCCTCGGTGCGCACCGAGCCGCGCTGGACGAGCTTCTTCATCGGGCGGCTGAGCTCGCCGGTCGCGATCCCGAGCGACTTGCCGATCGCCTCGATGCCCTGACCGGGGTGGCTCTGCACGTGGCTCTCGAGCGACGACTCGAGCTGCGCCAGCTCCGCCGGGGTGCGCTTCTCGCCCTTGCGGCGCGCGCGAACCTTCCCGGCCTTCGGGCCCGACGCGCCGGCGGACGCAGCCTGCGCGGTGCGACCCGAGCCCGGCGGACGACCAGGGCCGCGGCGCAGCGGGGCGCCGTTCGTGCCCAGCGCGTCCGAGACAGCCTGCAGCGCCTGCCTGCGCACGAGCTCGTTGAGCTCCGTGACGAAGCGCTGGATTCGGGAGTCGATCTCTTGGTTCAGGTTCATTCTGCGCTCCGTCTGTGGGCCAACCGGCCCGTCTGTCCGTCGTCCCGGCGCGGTCGTCTCGTGGAGCGGACTGACATCATCGCGAATTGCGACCGACTCCCACTATTCGATAGCACCATCATTGTCAACGCAACGTCCTGGAATTCCAGCGCTCGACTGAACATCGGCTCCGCGTGCGCTAGACTCTCTTCACCCCTCGAATGGCCTCGGACCCGGAGAGCACGATGCGCTTCCTGCACACCATGTTGCGCGTTCGCGACCTCGATGCGGCGCTGGATTTCTTCGTCGCGAAGCTCGGTTTGCGCGAGCTGCGCCGCCGCGATTCCGAAGGCGGCCGCTTCACTCTGGTGTTCCTCGGCACCGGCGCCGAGGGCGATGCCGCGGAGATCGAGCTCACGCACAACTGGGATCAGTCGGAGCCCTACTCCGTCGGCCGTTCGTTCGGACATCTCGCGCTCGAGTCCGACGACGTCTACGCGCTCTGCGAGAGACTCCGGTCCTCCGGCGTGGTGATCCACCGTCCTCCGCGCGACGGGCGGATGGCGTTCGTGCGATCACCGGACGGCCATTCCGTGGAGCTCCTGCAGAGAGGCGACGCGCTGGCTCCGCGCGAGCCGTGGCTCTCGATGCCGAACACCGGCGAGTGGTGAGCGGTGCCGGACGCCGTCGTTCCGCAGGGAGTCTCGATCCACTTCGACACGTTCGGCGATCCTCGCGATCCCGCCGTGCTGCTCGTCATGGGGCTCGGAACGCAGATGATCGGTTGGCGCACCGAATTCTGCGCAACGCTCGCGGCTCGTGGCCTCTACGTCGTTCGGTTCGACAACCGCGACATCGGGCTCTCGACCAAGCTCGATGGCGCGCCGGCCACCTCGCTCCCACGCACGCTGCTGTTGCGGCGGCTCGGACTGGCGCGCTCGGCGTACACGATCTCCGACATGGCCCGCGACTCGATCGGGGTCCTCGACCACCTCGGGATCGATTCGGCGCACTGGGTCGGTGTGTCGATGGGCGGAATGATCGCGCAGACGATCGCGATCGAGCATCCGAGCCGCGCGCGCTCGCTGACCTCGATCATGTCGAGCCCTGGAGACCGGCGTCTTCCCACGCCGAGCGGCGCCGCGAGCGCGGTGCTGCTGCGCCGTCCCCCGAGGTCGCGCGACGAGGCGGTCCAGCGCGTGATCGACGTCTTCCGCGTGATCGGCAGTCCGAGGTACTTCGACCAGGCGCGCGTCGCCGCGCGTGCGGCGGAGTCGTACGACCGCTCGAGCTACCGAGTCGGCGTCAGCCGTCAGCTCGACGCGATCCTCTGCTCGCCGCCGCGCGACGTCGCGCTGCGATCGCTCCGGATCCCCACCACCGTGCTGCACGGCGCGCTCGATCCGCTCGTGCGCCTCGAGCACGGTCTCGCGACGGCGCGCGCGATCCCGGACGCCGAGCTGCGCGTGATCGACGACCTCGCCCACGATCTGCCCGACGAGCGATGGCCGATCTTCCACGCGGCGATCGAGCGCAGCGTCGAGCGAGCGGGCTGACAGCAGCCTGTCGATGATCGGCTCGCCCGCTCCGGGACCTGCCGTCCGCGCGCGCAGCGCCCGCTCCCGTCCGGTCCCTCCGGGGCGAGCACTCCTGCCGAGAATCGGCTCGCCCGCTCCGGGACCTTCCGTCCGCGCGCGCTTGATCGGCT
>JALYRN010001136.1 GCA_030855295.1 Myxococcota bacterium
CGGTGGGCCCACCGCCGCACGCCTCGCCGCAGCACACGCCGTCGGCGCAGAAGCCGCTGTCGCAGTCGGTCGCCGCGACGCAGGGCTGTCCGATCGAGCCGGTCACGACGAGCTCGAGCACGTGGGCCGCGCCTCGGTCGCCGCTCTCGCGAGGCGCGCCGACGAGCCACGTCGCGCCGTCGATCGCCATCGCCGCGCCGAGCTCACGCGTCGTCGTCGGATCGCCCGCGAAGGTCGTCGTCGGCGTCCAGCCGGTTGCGCCCCGCTCGAAGACGTAGCCCACCCCGGTCGTGCGCGCGCCGGGCGCACCGATCGCCGCGAGCGTGCCCTCGAGCGCCACCGACGCGCCGAACGTCGCGAACCTCACCCAGTCGCTCGCCGACGGCAGGAGCCTCTCCTCCTCGCTCCACGCCGCGCCGCTCCGCACGAACACGTAGGCCGCGCCGCGTCGATCGATCGGCGCCTCCGCGTCGTCGGCGCCGGTGGCCCCCGCGATCACGCGGGTGCCGTCGATCGCGACCGACTCCCCGAGGTACTCGAAGCTCCGCTCCGTCGTGGCGGCGAGGCGTGCCTCCTCGATCCACGCGTCGCCGGCGCGCGCGAACACGAACACCGCACCGACGTCCTCGTAGCGCACCACGCCGCCCTCGAGGATCATGCCGTTCTCGTACGGCGCGCCGACCGCGATGCGCGTCCCATCGGTGGCCACCGAGAACCCGAAGTTGTCGTTCGACGAGAGGCGCGACCAGAGCAGCGTCCCCTCCGAGGCCCACACGGTGCCGGTGCGCCGGTACACGTACGCACCGCCCGCGCCGAAGGTGCCGCCGGTGCGATCTCCGGGAGCGCCGACGACCATCACGTCACCGACGATCGCGACCGAGCGCCCGAAGAGCTCGTTCGAGACGGTCGCGTCGGGGTTCGCGATTCGCGCCTCGTGCGTCCACCCCGCGGCGACGCGGCGGAACACGTCGACGGCGCCCGCGGCCGAGTAGACCGGGTCGTTGTCGCGCGGCGAGCCGATCACGATCGTGTCGCCCGAGAGCGCCACCGACTCGCCCGCGTCGTCCCCCGGGCTCACCATCGGCGGCACCAGCGTCGCGCGCTCGATCCAGCCGGTCGCCGTGCGCTCGAACACGTACGCGGCGCCTCCGCCCGCGCGCTCGGGCGCGCCCGCGACCGCGAGGTCTCCTTCGACGGCGACGCTCGTACCGAGCTCGTCGTCGATCGCCGCGTCGCTCGCGACCAGCACGGCGCGCGGCAGCGCGATCAGCGGATCGATCACGATCGGCAGCTGCGCGTCTCGATCGTCGATCACGAGGCGCACGCCTCGCGCGTCGCGCGCCATGTGCGCCGGCAGCTCCACGCCCTGCGCGTCCCACGCCCGCAGGCCCTCGTACGAGAGCGCCTCACGCTCGCGTGCGTCGAGCACCGTCGCGCCGCGCTCGCCGACCTCGACGTGCGGCGCGCCCGCGAGCGCGACGACGATCTCGAGGGGCCCCTCTCCGGCGGGCGCTCGCTCGACGATGATCGCGTGCTCGATGCCCGGCGCGCCGTGCACGAAGAGCTCCTCGACGACGTCGCCGCGCATCACCCGCGCGCGCGCGCCATCGACGTCCACCCGCGGCGCGCCGAGCGCGACGTGCTCGCCTCCGCGCTCGACTCCGACGACGCCCACGTCGAGCGCGAGCTCTCCTGTGCGGATCCTGAGCGCGGCCGCCTCACCGGCGCCGATGGTCGCCTCGAGACCGGTGCGCCCGAAGCGCCATCCGTCGCGCGTCGCGAGCGCCGCGTAGCGAGCGCCGGGCTCGCGGAACGCGGCGGGCATCACGCGATCGAGCACGACGTGCGCCGGGCCATCGCCGCCCTCGAGCCCGACGGCCGGATCGGCCGTGCACGCGAGTGCCCCGGCCGAGAGGAGCATCACGAGCGCGGCGCGCCTCGGTCGCGCGTTCCTGGAGACCGATCGGCTCGGGGTCATCGATGCTTCTTCCCGGGGGTGCGCGCGCGACCCGTCGTGGCTCGCTGGTGCGCGCGCGAGTATAGAGTTCCCGTCGCCTCGGAGCGATCCATGATGCGCCGATCCTCATCTCCGGCCCCCGTACGCCCCACGGCCGCGCTCGTCGCCGCCGCGCTCTCGATCGCGGGTTGCCACGCGCCCCTGACGCAGGTCGTGGTCGTCGTCGAGTCCGACCTCGCATCGGTCGACATCGCGCGGGTGCGCGTCGAGATCGGCCCCGCCGGAGCGCCGACGAGCGAGCGGACCGTGCGCATCGCCGAGGCGCCGAGCGGGCCGGGCGAGAGCGGGCTGCCGTTCTCGTTCGGGCTGCGCGCGCGCGTGGGCCGCGAGGGGGAGCAGGTGCTGGTGCGTGTCGCGGCCCTCGACGAGTCGGGCGCGGTCACCGTGCGGACCCGCGCGCTCGTGCCGTTCGTGCGCGGAGAGACGCGGCGCGTCGTGCTGCACCTCGAGCGCGCCTGCCGCG
>JALYRN010001137.1 GCA_030855295.1 Myxococcota bacterium
CCCTCGCCGTCGCCCGCGTCGATCGCCGCGCCGTCGCGCTCCGCGCGCAGCGTCGCGCCCGCCGGGACGCGCAGCACGAAGCCGCCCTCGTCGGTGCTCTCGAGCAGCGTGAACGCCTCGGGCACGAGCTCGGCCGGGAGCAGGAACGTGGTGCGCCCCTCGCCGATCACCACGCGCCCGCCCGCCTTCACGGCGACGATTCCTTGAGGCGTCCCGCCCCAGCTCATCACGACCTGTGCTCTTCGCTCGCTCGCCTGCGCCATCGCGTCCTCCTTCGAGACGGAGCTCGCCCTCCCGGCGGATGCGCCGGTGCGGTGCTCGATCGCGCGTGCGCCCGTCCCCTCGTGGGCCGTTCGGCGCTCGCGCGCGCCCGTCACGCTGCTACCGACACCGCGATGTGGCGCGGGTTCCGCGCGGCCGCGAGTTCCTCGCGAGCGGCTTGACCCACCGATTTTCCGCCTTATCGTCCGGCCCCGGCGCGGCCCTCCCATCATGTCCTCCAAGCGCGATTACTACGAAGTCCTCGCGGTCGAGCGGACCGCCGTCGCCATCGAGATCAAGAAGGCGTACAAGAAGCTCGCGCTCGAGCTGCACCCCGATCGCAACCCGGGGGACGCCTCCGCCGAGGAGCGCTTCAAGGAAGCGTCGGAGGCGTACGGCGTGCTGCAGGACGCCGACAAGCGCGCCGTCTACGACCGCTACGGCCACGCGGGGCTGCAGCAGCAGCCGGGCTTCGGCAACGTCGACGACATCTTCTCGAGCTTCCAGGAGATCTTCGGGGACCTCTTCGGCTTCAGCGGCGGCGCGGGGTTCTCCACGCGCGGGCGGCGCGATGGACCGATCCGCGGGGCGGACCTGCGCACCGGGGTCGAGCTGACGATGAAGGAAGCGGCGTTCGGCGCGCAGAAGGAAGTGCTCGTGCAGTTCCCGTCGCCGTGCACTTCCTGCGACGGCACCGGTGCCGAGGGCGGCAAAGTCACGGTCTGTGCCACCTGCAAGGGCGCGGGGCAGGTGGCGCACGCGCGCGGTGGGTTCTTTCTCGGCTCGACGTGCCCGACCTGCCATGGCGCGGGTCGCACCGCGGCCAAGGCGTGCGGCGAGTGCCACGGGCGCGGCGAGGTGCCGGTCGAGCGCAAGGTGAAGGTCGCGATCCCGAGCGGCATCGACGAGGGGCAGAGCCTCCGCCTCGCGGGGCAGGGCCAGCCGGGGCGCCGCGGCGGTCCGGCCGGGCATCTCTATGTGACCGTGCAGATCGAGCCCGACCCGCGCTTCGTGCGCGACGGCACCGATCTCGTGCACGAGCTGCACGTCAGCTTCACGCAGGCGGCGCTCGGCGCGACCCTCAAGGTGCCGACGCTCGAGGACGACACCGAGCTCAAGCTCCCGGCCGGCATGCAGCCCGGCGAGGCGCTCAAGGTGCGCGGCCACGGCGTGCCGCGCCTCGATGGCCGCGGCCGCGGCGATCTGGTGTGCGTGCTCCAGGTCGACGTCCCCAAGAAGCTGAGCGCCAAGGCGCGCAAGCTCCTGCTCGACCTGCAAGAGACCTTCGACTCGGACGGATGAGCCGACAGGAGTGCTCGCCCCGGAGGGCCCGTACGGGAGCGCGCCCGGCGCGCGGACGGGAGGGACCGGAGCGGGCGAGCCGATCGGCTTCAGCGGGAGGGCAGGGCGCTCGGCCAGCGCGGCAGGGCGCCGTCGTCGAGCCAGCCGTAGATGCCCCACGTCTGCAGCACGCGGCGCGAGTAGCGGCGCGTCTCGTCGTAGGGGATCTCCTCGATGAACTCGTCGAGCTCGAGCGCGCCGCGCTCGCGCAGCCAGCGCTCGACCGCGCCCTCGCCGGCGTTGTACGCCGCGGGCACCAGCGCAGGCTGCGGATCGAAGCGACGCCGCAGCGCGCCCATGTACGCCGCGCCGATGCGCACGTTGATCTCCGGCCTGCGCAGCGAGCGCGGGTCGCTCGCGAGCCCGAGCGGGCGCGCGATGCGCTGCGCGGTCGGCGCGATGATCTGACAGAGCCCGTACGCGTGCGCGACCGACACCGCGTCGGGCCGGAAGCTCGACTCCTCGCGCGCGATCGCCCGCACGAACGAGGAGGGCACCCCCTCGGTCTCGGCGGCGGCGTCGATCAGCGGATGGAAGGCGCGCGGATAGGCGATGCGCCAGAGCGCGCGGTCGCGTCCCTCGGGCATCGACGTCATCAGCGGCTCGCCGAGCCGCCTTCGCGCGAGCTCGAGCGCCTTGGTGTGCGCGCCCGCGCGATCGAGCATCGCCGCCGCGATCCACAGCGCGTCGTGCGACGCGTCGTCCGCGAGCAGGCCCGAGGCCTCGAGCTCGCGCTCCGCCGATCCGAGCTCGCCGACCCGCAAGAGCGCGACCGCCCGCGCGAACGACGGATGCTCGAGCTCGTCGCGGCGCGCGAACCGGAGCGCGGGGGCGTCGTCGCTCGTCGAGCCGCCCGCGGCCGGCCTCGCGG
>JALYRN010001138.1 GCA_030855295.1 Myxococcota bacterium
CGCGTGATGCGCTGACGGTCGCGATCGCCCTCGGGCGCTCCCAGCGGACGCGAGCGCGGCCGGGCGGTGACCGCCACGGCCGCGACGCGCGCTCGGGCTACTCCTTGTCGTCGTGCGGCTTCATCGCGGCGTAGGCGCCCTCGACCGAGGCCTGGAGATCCTTCCATCCGAGCTCGACGCGGTCGACGACCTCGCTCCACTTGTCTTCGGTCGCCGAGGTGATCTCCGCGAGACGCGCCTTGGCGGAGTCGAGCTTCCCGCTCGCCGCGTCGAGGTGCGGCAGCATGTCGAGCTTCGCCTGGGCGGTGAGCTTCTCGGACTTCGCCTTCATCACGTCGAGCTTCGCGCTCCACTCGTGCATCTGGGCTTCGTACTTCTGCTTGTAGACTTCACGGGCTTCCATCGATCACCTGTCTGCTGAGAAGCGGCGGTGCCGATGGCCGCGGAACGTGTCGGAACGGGCACGCGCCGCACCATAAGGCCGCGATCGCGCCGCGCTCGGAAACGACGTCTCTTATTTTTGCGCGGCCGTCGATTCACGCGGCATCGATGTCTGCGCCGAGTTGTAAAGCGCGTTTCCGCGCGCATTCCGGTGCCCGGACGATTCATCACCTTTCGCCTGGCCTCCGCCAATCGAAGGCCCATGCTGGTGCCGCGAGAGTTTTACGCGCTGGGCGTGCCGTTCGAGCACGAAGCCGCGTCGCCATCTCGCCGCTCGCCGCGCCGGCTCGGACTCACATCGTCGACGTGCGATGTCTTGTGACTCCATCTCTTCCGATGCGTGCCAGTCGCTCTGCAACGTTCGACAACGAGGTTCCCATGCGCTCCATCGGTATTCTGTTCGTGATGCTCTCGCTCCTCTCCGTCCCGGCCCTCTTCGGCTGCGGCGCCGAGGAGACCGCCGCGCCGCCCGAGACGACGACCGTCGGAACGTTCCCGGCCGCGACCTCGCCCGCGCCTCGGGCAGCGGATCGTCCCGTGGTCGTCGTGCAGGAGCCCGCTCGTCCCACCGTGGTCGTGCAGGCACCGGCGCGACCGACGGTGGTCGTGGAAGCACCGCGAGAGCCCTCGGTCGTCGTGCAGGCACCCGCGCGTCCCACCGTCGTCGTGCAGGCACCGCCGCCCCCGTCGGTGACCGTGCGCGTCCCGCAGCCGCCGTCGCTGACGATCACGCCGCCGTCGCCGGGCAGCGTCCAGGTCCAGTGATCACCCGCCGAGCGCGCCGAGTCGTCCGGGAATGACGAGGCGCGCGCCCGCGTATCATGACGCGCATGGGCTCTCCCTACCGGACCAGCGCCGCCGAGGCGATCGAGCTCACGCACGAGAGCGCGGGCGTCCGCTACCGATACGCGCTCTCGGGCACGCACCTCGCGGTCGAGTGGAGATCGGCGTCGGGCCTCGGGCGCACGGAGCACCCGCTCCGCGAGCTGTCCGCCGACGTCGAGTACTTCGAGGGCGAGTCAGCGGGCGACCCGGTCGCGAGCGAGCGCGGCGTGATCTCCCTCGCGCTCGCCGCGGTCGTGTACTTCTCCTCGTTCCAAGAGCAGATCCCGCTGCTCGCACCGTTCCTCGTCGTGGCCGCCCTCTTCTACGGCGCGCGGGTGGCGCGCGCGTCCAAGCGCTCCGAGTGGTCGGTGATCCGCCTCAAGGACGGTCGCCACGTCGCCACGATCGACCACGGCGTCACCGACCGCGAGAAGCTCGCGCTCTTCCTCACCGCGCTCCGCGAGCGAGTGGGCGCGAGCCGCAGCGCCGCCTCGATCGACGCCGAGCCTCCCGCCTCCTGATCGCCGCGGCCAGAGATCGCTTCGTCGGCGGCGCACCCGCGACTGGCACGCGCTGATCGGCCGTGCCGGAGCGCCGTCAGCGTGAGCGCGGATAGAGGAAGCGCGCGAAGGCGCGCGTCACCAGCGGCATCGCGAGCCAGGCCATCAGCGCGACAGTGATCGCGGACGCGATCGCGGTCTCGAGCGCGAGCGGGAGCCCGTCGAGCAGCGGCGAGGTGAGCGCGCCGACGCCGAGGATCAGTGGGTAGAGCGCGATCCACGTGACGATCGCCATCTTCCAGCGCGGCGGCGGAGCGGCGCTCGCGCGGCGCGACGGCAGATCGAAGAACGGCTCGAGCCCCTGCTGCTCGTGGACGTCGACCTCTTCCGTCAGCGGCTCCGCGCGCCGCAGCCACTCCGCGCGCTCGCTCGACTGCTGCCACGAACGGAGATCGTCGGAGCTCGCGAACCGGAACACGAGCACGTGCTCGGGCTGGGTGTCGCCGCGGGGACGGATCACGGTCGATCCCAGGTAGCCGGGGAAGCGCGAGGTCACCGCGATCACGCCGCGCAGCCAGTCCTCGAGCGCGCTCTCGCGCCCCTGGCGCGCGCGACGGGCGACGACCACGGTGACGGGCTCGCGCGCGATCGAGGGAGCCTCGGCGCTCGGCGGCGCGGGCGGCGAAGAGGGAGCGCTCATCAGGGC
>JALYRN010001139.1 GCA_030855295.1 Myxococcota bacterium
CGTAGACACCGAGCGCGACCGCGCTGCCGCCGAGCGCGACCGCGCCCTCGTAGAGCTGCGTCGGGTGCGTGGCGAGGCTCGGCGCCCCGAGCACGACCCAGCCCCGGTGCGCGTGGGCGATCGCGGCGATCGAGCCCGGCGGATACTGGACGCCGAGCGCGCCCTCGGTGGGCAAGCCGTAGTCGCAACCCTCGAGCAGGCAACCGGTGCGCACGAGCACGAAGACGATGCCGAGCGTGAGCGCGACGCGATCGAAGAACGCGCCGAGGGGCGCGCGCCGGTGGCGCAGGTGCAGCGCGGTGGCGGCCGTAGCGAACAGGAGCCCACCGTAGGCGGCGCGGCCGACGTGGGCATACGGATGAAGCGAGAGCTGGGCGATCGCGCTCGGCGTGACGCGGACGATCTCGTAGAGGTAGCCGCCGACGAGCGCGGCGCCGTAGGCGATGAGGAGCGTGGTCGCCGTGCCGCGGACGTCCTCGCCGTCGCGCGCGGTCACGCGCAGCACGATGGCCGCGGCGATCAGTGACGCGAGCCCGACCATCGCCGCGTAGCTCGGCGAGAGCCACACGGGCACGCCGTGCTGCGCGAGCCAATCGGCGACGACCGGCCTCACGCGCGTCTCCTGCGCCACGCGAGGTAAGCCACCGGGGCCACGAGCCACAGCGGATCGATCGGCGAGCCGTCCGGTGGCTCGCGTCGCGCGGTCGAGCAGTGGATCCCATCGGAGTCGTCACCGCACTCGGTGGCGCACGGCCCGCAGTCGAACCCGCAGGTGCCGCACGAGCACGAGGACATGCCGCCGAACCAACCGAGGCTGCACGACGACGGCATGCTCCGGTAGCACCCGAAGCCGCCGGACGATCCGGTGTGGTGCTCGAGCACCGGCCCCCGATCCGGGCCGTCGATCAGCGCCGCCGAAGCGAGGCCGACATCGCCGCCCTCGAGCAGCGCCAGCAGCTCGAGCCAGACGGGGTTCACGTGGATGCGCTCGGCGTCTCCGGCGAGGCCGGCCGGCATGGACGGCGCCGCGACGAGCTCGCCCGCGTCCCGATCGCGCGCGAGACGATCGATCCACTCGCGTGCCGGCGCGCCCGCCGCGTCCACTTGCAGGCGCAGCGCCTCGTCCTCGATGCGCAGCGCGCGCGACGGGGTCGGGTCCAGCCCTCCGTCGGGCGCGTCACGCTCGATCGTCCGCACCTCGACCTCGGCATCGAACGACTCGAGCGCGACGACGATCACGGCGTCGTCCCCGCGCAGCGCGCGCAGCTCGTCGAACCCGCCGACGATCGCCGGCGTGGGGCGCGGGCTCGGCGTATCGACCACGCCGCGTTCCCGCTGCTCGTCCATCGCGTCCGCGAGCCGACGCGCGAGCGAGAGCCGCTCCTCGAGGGGCAGCTGCAGCACCGCCTCGGGCGTCGCGGCGAGGACGTCGCGCAGCGCGAGCTCGTGGCGCGGCGCGTCGTCGGGGACGGGCGCGCACCCGACGAGGAGCGCGAGCGTGAGCGACGAAGCAACAGGGCGTAGCAGCTTCGCGAGCACGCGCTTCATTTCGACACAGAGTACACAGCGAGCCTGGCGCGCGTCGATCGGGCGCCCGCCGACGCCCGAGGTCGGTGGCGCAGCACGCCCGCTCATCAGAGCTCACCGGCCACACCGAGCATCGCGCCGTCGGCGAGCGGCGCTACGTACGGCGTCACGCGCGGTGGCAGCTGCCGGTGCCTGAGGACTGGGCGATCGTCCGTGGCGAGGAGAATCGCGCCTACGATTGTCGCCACCCCACCCACCAGAGCGGACACCGTGCCGAAGACGATCCACGAGGAGGTCGCAGGGGGCACGCACCCGAAAAAGCCACCACTGCACACAGTGGACTCGTTCGACGCCACCTCCGCTCCCACCGCGAGGAGCACGAGCGCCACGCCGAGCCCGACGCCGAGCACGATGCCGCCAGCGACGCGCTGCCCGGACCGATCGTCCCATTCGCCGCGCACCCTCAGGTCGGTGGCGGTATCGAGCCTTCTCGTGGTGGTCGGATGGCCGGCGCGTCGTGCGCGGAGCTCCACGTCCAGGCGACTGCCTCGCGCATAAGTGAGCTCGCAGTCCGTCGTGCACACCCTCTGCCCGCCCGCAGTCAGGTCCGTCACCGAGATCGTCCCTTCCCCCGGGCTGATCTCGAGCACCACCGTCCCGCCCCTGTGCTGCCTCGCGCAGCCCACCGAGAAGACGCTCAGCACCACGAGTGTCATCGCCGCTTTCATCCGCCATCCTCGTCGCTGGTCGTTCATCACGAGCACACCGGCGCGAGGGTGAGCAGCGCCTCGCGAGCACGGCCTGGAAGTCGCTGTCGAGCTGGAGCACCCACGGCACCGCCGCCACCGCGGCGAGCGCGAGCGCGGAGCGGCCGCGCGTGCTGCGCGCGGGCCAGGCGCGAGAGCAGCGCGCGCACCGTGGTCTCGAGAGCAGCGGTCATCGTG
>JALYRN010001140.1 GCA_030855295.1 Myxococcota bacterium
CGTCGTGGCTCCGGGCGGCGCAGGCCGCCGCGCCCGCCGACCGCGGCCCCGGCGACGGGCCCGGGCACGGTCATCGTGTCCACCCCGGGCGGCTGGGCCAACGTCTACGACAGCAACGGTCGCTTCCTCGGCGACACACCGCTCACGATCACGCTGCCCGCGGGGCGCCACCGCCTGTCGCTCCGCCCCTTCGGGCAGCCTCCGTCGCGGAGCGCGAGCGTCGAGGTCGTGTCGGGCGAGACTGCGCGCGTCAGCCAGCCGCTGTAGCGCGAAGGCCGTGCCCGCGGCCCCGCGGTACCAGTCTGCCTAGGCGGCGAGCAGGCCTTCGGCGAAGGTCGCCGCCAGCGCCATGATCGTGTGCTGCGGGTTGACGCCGAGGTTGGTCGGGATGACCGAGGCGTCGGCGACGACCAGGCCCTGGTAGCCGTGCACCCTGCCCTGCGCGTCGGTGACCGACGTCGCGGGATCGCTGCCCATCGGACAGCCGCCGAAGAGGTGGCTGAGGATCGCGATGTAGCGGCGCGGGTCGAGCGGGGCGTCGTCGAGCACCGAGATCTGATCGGGCAGCAGCTTGTACGGCATGCCGTGGATGCCGGGGATGATCGCCCTCGCGCCGGCCGCGAAGTGCTGCTTCGCGAGGAGGATCATGCCCTGGCGGAAGCGCTCCATGTCGGGGCGGTCGAGCGTGTAGCGCACCACCGGGCGGCTCGAGAACGGCGCGGCGCGCACGGTGCCGACCGACTCGGCGCGCACCGCGTGGCACCACATCGCGATGTGGCGGTACTCGCCGAGCCGCTTCATCAGCTCGGTGCCGCCGCCCCCCAAGCGGCTCGCGACGAGCTCGGGCGGGATCGCGAGCGTCTCGAGCTTCAGCCCCGGCGTCTCGCGGAACATCGTCGAGGCCCAGCCCTGCGTCGCGCCGACGTTCATGTCGACGGGCGCGTCGTAGCAGCCGAACACGCCCGTGCCCGGGTGCGAGCGGAAGAGCGTGCCGAGCGCGCGGCTCGCGATGCCCGAGCGCTGCAGCAGCACCGGCGTGTGCGTCACCGACGCCGCGACGACGACCGCCTTGCGCGCGCGCACCACGAAGCGTCGCCCCTTCGCGCGCGTGGTCGGGTGCACGAAGCGACCGCTGACGCCGACCGCGCGCGTGCCCTCGAGCTCGACGCGCGACACCGGCGCGCAGCTGAGGATCACGCCGCCGCGACGCATCGTCTCGGGGACGTAGTTGAGGTTCGTGCTCTGCTTCTTGCTCTTCTTGCAGCCCTGCAGGCACTGCCCCGTGCCCTCGCAGCCCTTCACGTAGCGGCGCATGTAGTGCGAGTCCCACGACAGCGCGTCGGCGCCCTTCTTCGCGAGTCGGTTCGACTGGCCGAGCGCGATCGGCGGCACCTCCTCGACCGAGAGCTCGTCCTCGAGGCGCGCCTGGTGCGCGAGCACGCGCGCGCGCAGGCCGCTGATGCCGCGCTCCTTCTCCCACTGCACGAAGATGTCGTCGGGCGTGCGCACGCAGATCGCGCTGTTGATCACGGTGGTGCCGCCCATCGTGCGCGCCTGCACCAGGGGCCAGAGCGCGCGGCCCATCGTCACCTGGGAGCCCCAGTCGTCCATCAGGTCGCGCATCGCGCCGTACGCGGAGAGCGGATAGTCGTCGGGGTCGCGCCACGCGCCGGCCTCGACGATCGCGACCTTCGCGCCGCCGCGCGCGAGCACGACGGCGGCGCTCGCGCCGCCCGCGCCCGAGCCGACCACGACGTAGTCGACCTCCTCTTCAAACGGCGCGCCCGAGCCGTCGAGGAACGCGACGTGACGACCGCTCACGCGATGCTCCGCTGCTCGGCCGTCTGCTCGGCCGTCGCGGGCGCGAGCGTGTCGTCCTCGAACGACGCGCGCCAGGTCCCGGGATCGCTCGGCTGCGCCGCCAGCGCGAAGCGCTCGCGCACCGAGGGATGCGCGCCCCAGCAGAGCCCCGCCGCGAGCTTCAGCAGGAACACCGACTGCCGCGTGAGATAGAGACCGCCGCTCGTGATCCGATACGCGTGCCGATCACGCAGCGAGCGCGGCAGCAGGAACGCGGGCAGCGGCACGAACACCGTCATCAGCGGCGTCAGGTGGAAGATCACCGCGCCCATCACGACGCCGAGCCACATCAGCGCCGGCGACTCGCGCCGGAAGCGCACCAGGAACGCGTCGAGATCGCAGTCCTCCGCGCCCGGCAGCTCGCCGGTGCGCGGATACAGCATGCAGATCGCCGATCGTACGAGCCAGGTCACATCTCGCCACAGCGTGCTTGGAACTGGTCGAAGCTCTCGTCGGCGCGCGGGATGTCGCAGTCGGGAGGCGGCGCGGCCGGAGCAGTGGGGGCCGCGGCCTCCGGCGCGGCGTTGCAGCGCGCCTCGAACTCGTCGAACGACTCGTCGGCGCGCGGCACGTCGCAGTCGGCCTGATCCGCCGGCGCGGCGCCACCG
>JALYRN010000261.1 GCA_030855295.1 Myxococcota bacterium
GTCGATCAGCGGGCGCAGCGCGCCGATCGCCCGCGCCCGATCGTCGTCGCCCACGTTCGCGAGCGCCTCGGCCGCGGCCGCGCGCCACTGCGGTCGCTTCGCCGTGACGTCGCGGAGCGCCGCCTCGAGGGTAGGGCGGAGGGGAGAAGGGACGAACCGGATCGAGGTCGTCACTTCACCTTCACGCCGGCCGTGATGTCCTTGTCGGGCGAGAGCACGCTGAGGCCCGACTCGTCGCTGACCGCGAGCACCATCCCGTGCGAGGTGCGGCCCATCATCGGGCGCGGCGCGAGGTTCACCACGACCGCGAGGCGCTTGCCGACGAGCTGCTCGGGCTCGTAGTGCTTGCCGATGCCCGCGAGGATCGTGCGCGGCTCGGGCTCGCCGATGTCGACCTTGAGGTCGAGCAGCTTGTCGCTCTTGGGGACGCGCTCGCCGCTGACGACGAGGCCGAGGCGCATGTCGACCTTCACCAGGTCGTCGAACGAGATCACACCCTCGGGCAGCGGGGTGGCATCCGTCTTCTTCGTCTCCGGCTTGGCGGGCTTCGGCTCCGCGCTCTTCTTCGGCGCGGGCGCCTTCTTCTGATCGTCGGATCTCAGCGCGTCGGGCATCGGGGCGCCGAGGCGCTCGTAGATCGCGCGCTGCTGATCCTCGTCGAACCTCGGGAAGAGCGCGGCGCCCGGGCGCACCGGCTGTCCGCCGACCAGACCGCCCCACGCGCTCGGCCACAGATCGACCGACGTCGTCGGCATCGCCGCCGGCAGCCCCAGCTGCTCGCGCATCGCGTCGCACTTCTCGGGCATGAACGGCCACAGCACGACGCTCAGCCAGCGCAGCGACTCGAGCACCGCGTAGCAGACCTCGCCGAGCCGCTCGGTGTCGCCCTTCTTCGCGAGCTGCCACGGCTCGGTCTGATCGACGTACTTGTTCGCGGCCGCGACCAGCTCCCAGATCGCCTCGAGCGCGCGGTGCGGCGCGATGTCGTCGAGGTGCTGCGCCGCCTTCGCGGTCGCGCGCTGCGCGGTCGCGACCAGCTGCTTCTCGAGGTCGCCCATCGACTCGGGCGACAGCTTCATCGGATCGACCTGCGGAACCCGTCCCTCGAGGTTCTTCGGCACGATGCTCGTCACCATGCGGTTGAGCAGGTTGCCGAGGCCGTTGCCGAGATCGCCGTGGTAGCGCGCGAGCAGGTTCTGATGGCTGAAGTCGCCGTCCTGCCCGAACGCGACGTCGCGCATCAGGTAGTAGCGCAGCGGATCGGCGCCGACGGCCTCGGCGATCGGCTCCGGCGGATAGAAGTTGTTCGCCGACTTGCTCATCTTCTCGCCGTTGGCGGTGAGCCAGCCGTGCGCCCAGATCTGCGTCGGCAGCGCGAGCCCCGCGCTCATCAGGAACGCCGGCCAGTACACCGCGTGGAAGCGGATGATGTCCTTGCCGACGATGTGCATCGCCTGCGCGTTCGGCTCCCAGAACTTCTGGTAGAGCGCGCCCGAGTCGCCGCCGAGCGCGCTGATGTAGTTCGTCAGCGCGTCGAACCACACGTACATCACGTGCTCGGGCGCGCCCGGCACCGGGACGCCCCAGCGGAACGTCGTGCGCGACACCGACAGATCGCGCAGCCCCTCGCGCACGAACGACTTCACCTCGTTGAAGCGCGCCTCGGGCCGCACGAACTCGGGATGCTTCTCGTAGTACTCGAGCAGTCGATCGCCGTACTTCGAGAGCCGGAAGAAGTAGCTCGGCTCCTTGATGCGCTCGACCGGCCGACCCGTCGGCGCCTTGCCGTCGACCAGCTCCTTCTCGGTGTAGAAGGTCTCGTCGGCGACCGAGTACCAGCCCTCGTACTCGCCCAGGTAGATGTCGCCGCTCGCGACGCAGCGCTTCCACATCTCCTCGACCACCGCTTGGTGCCGCGGCGAGGTGGTGCGGATGAAGTCGTCGATCTCGCAGCCCAGCGCGTCCCAGCACTCGCGGAACGCGGGGATCATGCGATCGCAGAACTCGAGCGGCGCCATCTTCTGCTCGGCGGCGACGCGCTCGATCTTCTGACCGTGCTCGTCGGTCCCGGTCAGCATCCGCGCCTCGCGCCCGCGCAGTCGCGCGTACCGCGTGAGCACGTCGGCCGCGATCGTGCTGTACGCGTTGCCGACGTGCGGCCGGGCGTTGACGTAATAGATCGGCGTCGTGACGTAGAAAGGCTTCGAGCTCATGGCGTTCCCCGCGGCAGCGGAGAGTAGCCGCCGGCCGCGCGAAGGCCAGCGTCGCGCCGCGGATCGTCAGCGCCCGAGATCGAAGAGGAAGCGGCCGAGCGCGATCTCGGTGTTCGCGTTCTGCGAGAAGCGCTCCTCGAGCGCGCGGATGTGCTCGCACGCGCGCGCCGCGCGCTGCGAGCCGACGTGCCGCGCACGCTCGCCGATCGCCGCCTCGCGGTGACGGAACGCGAGCGTCGAGGAGTCCGCGCCGAGCGCGGCCGCCGCGACGTCGCGATAGAACATCGTCAGCGCCTCGAGCACGCGCGGCAGCTCCGCGTTCTTCGTCAGCTCCTCGGCGAGCAGCACCAGCTGCCCCGGTGCCCCGCGCGCGGCGATCTCGTCGATGCGCATCGCGGCGTCGAGCAGCGCGTCGGCCGCGCCCTCCTGCGCCAGCTCGATCGCGCGGTCGGCGCGTCCGTCGGCGAGCGCGATCGCCGCGGTGCGCGCGCTCGCGTCGGTCGCGGCGGTCTCGAGGATCGCCCCGAGCGCGCTCTCCGGCAGCCTCGCGAAGCGCACCTTCGAGCAGCGCGAGCGGATCGTGATCAGCAGCCGATCGGGGCGCTCCGCGAGCAGCACGAAGTGCACGCCGGGGCGCGTCTCCTCGAGCGTCTTGAGCAGCGCGTTCGCGCCCTCCGGGTGGTTGTCGGGGAACGAGACGTCCGCCTCCGGCAGGATCAGGAACGCGCTCTTCGCCTCGAACGGCGCGAACTGCGCGAACGGCAGGATCTGCTCGCGCACCGTGTCGACCTGGATGTTGCGATCACCCTCGGCGCGCGGCGCGAAGGTGCGCACGTCGGGATGCGTCCCGCTCGCGATGCGTCGCAGCACGTCGGCGCGCGCCGCCTCCGGCGTCCGAGCGCCGATGACCTCCTGCGCCAGTGCGAGCGCGGCCTTCTGCTTGCCGACGCCGCTCGGCCCCTCGAACAGATACGCCGAAGGCAGACGCTCCCGCGTGATCGCCGCGCGCAGGGTCGCGACCGCGGCGTCCTGCGCGAGGATCCCGTCGAACCGGTCGCTCATGATCCGGCGGAGGGCGCGGGCGGCGCGAGCTCGAAGAGCGCGCTCGCCATCGCCTCGACGGCGCGCACGAGCTCGGACGGATCGATCGCCGTCTCGTCGACGAAGTGCTGCATGACGAGCCCGTCGAGCAGGCCGACGAGGATGCGCGGCAGCAGCTCGGGCGCGACCTTGGGGCGCAGCCCGATCACCGCGAGGTGCGGAAGCAGGCGCCCGTTCACCTGCTCGGTCGCGGTGCGGTAGTAGTCCGCGAGCTGCGGCCTCAGCTGCGGATCGTAGAGCGACTGCGCGAGCAGATCGGCGATCACCGCGACCTCGTCGGTGCGCATCCGGCGCACATCCCAGAGCTCGCGGATCGCGGAGCGCAGCGACTCGAAGGGATCCCCCGAGGCCTGCTCCCACGCGGACAGTGTGCGGTTCGCGACAGTCTCGAGCGCGTTCTCGAGCACCTTGGCGACCAGCGCTTCCTTGGTCGGGAAGTGATAGTGCAGCGCGCCCTTCGACATGCCGGCCTCGCGCGCGATGTCGAGCAGCGAGGAGCGCGCGTAGCCCTGGCGGGCGAGCACGCGCGTGGCTGCGCTCACGATCTGCGCCGCGCTCTTCTCGGATTTGGGGTAGGGCGGCACGCGAGAGCGATCGACAGGCGGAAGGGCGGTGACGAACGAAGGGCGTCGCTCAGCGAGTGCGCGTCGGCTGACAGGCGCTGATCATCGCGGCGCCCGTCACTCCGCGACACTCCTCACCCGTGTTGCAGTCGGACTGCTCGTCGCAGATCACGCGGCAGGAGTACGTGTCCCAGACCGGGTCGCCCGACATGCCGTCGCCCGCCTCGTTGGTCGCGCACACCGCTCCGTCGACGCACTCTTCGACGCTCCCGGGGCGCTCGCAGCCGGCTCCGACGTCACCGGCGCCGCCGCATCCGGCGAGCATCAGGAGGGCGAGGGACAGGATCGCGACGGACCGGAACACTGGAGCGAGCAACACCGACGAGCGCATGAAAGACCTCCGCGACCCGCGGAAGGTAGACGAGGCGCACCGACGCGTGCAAGCGCCGTGTCCGGACGGTGGACCGTGCGCGCGGACCCTTGCAACGCGCGCGGCCGGAGCGATGACGCGAAGACCGTGGCCACCACCGAGATCGCCCTCCGCCAACCGCGCATCGCCGTGATCGACGACCGTCCGCTGCGGGTGAACGTCGCGCTCCGCATCCTCGCGGGCGCAAGGTATCGCGCGCGGGGCTTCACCTCGCCGAGCGAGGCGATCGATGTCCTGTGCAGCACGCCATTCGACGCGGTGCTCACGGACCACCGGATGGGTGAGCACGACGCCGCATGGCTGTGCGCGACCCTGCGCCGGCGCCTCGGGCTCGCCGCGCCGCCGATGGTCGTCGTGACGCGATCGATCCACGACGTCGCCATCCCCGATCGTGATCTCTTCGCGGGGATCCTCCTCAAGCCGCTCTCGCCGGGCGGTCTGCTGACGAGCCTTCAGCGCGCGCTCCGCGGCCGCGCGAGCTGATCTCGAGCCGAGCCGAGCGCGCGCGCCGAGCGCTCGATCCGATCACGCGCGATGGTGCCGGCCGAGCGCGTCGCGCACCGCGTGCCGCAGCTCGGGCAGGCTCACCGGCTTGATCAGCACCGCCTCGCAGCCCTCGCGGTAGAGGTCGCCGATCGTCGTGAGCGAGACCTGCCCCGTGGCCGCGATCACCGGGATCTGCGCGGTCTCGGGCGCGCTGCGGAGCCGGCGCAGGACCTCGAGACCATCGATCTCCGGCAGGCCGACGTCGAGGATCATCACGGCCGGCTGGAGATCCCGAGCCGCCGAGAGCGCGCCCGGACCGGTCCCCTCGATTGCGACGCGCAGGCCATGATCGTCGAGCGCCTCGCGATACATCTCGGCGGTGTCGACCGAGTCCTCCACGACCAGCACGAGGGGCGCGAGATCGTGCATCTCGGCTCCTCTCAGCCCAGGTTCAGGCGAGCGGCCTCGGTCTCGATCGCGTCCACGATCTCGTCCGCGTCGCAGGGCTTGAAGAGCACCGCGTCGACGCCGGCATCGCGCGCGTTCTGGATCGCATCGGGCTCGATCATCCCGGTGATCGCGATCACCGCGGGCGCGCACCGCCTCCGATCCAGCCGCAGCAGCGTCGCGAGCTTCCAGCCATCGACCGAGGGGAGCCCCAGATCGAGCAGCACCACGTCGGGCTGCAGCTCCGCGATGCGATCCCATCCGGAGCGCCCGTCGCCGGCCTCGAACACCTCGTAGCCGCGATCGCGAAGCCAGGCCGCGTAGAGCTCACGGAGATCCACCGAGTCCTCGACGATCAGCACGCGCAGCCCGCGCGTGGCGCGAGACACGACCGGACCTCCTTCTGCGTCGGGGATCTCGACGCGCATCCCGTCGGCCATGGGCCGACACCTGGGTACCGAGCGCGAGACGGCAACAGCGGGCTCCGTGCGTCCAGGATCGTCCGTCGGGGGCGAGCACTCCTGCCGACTCACTCGCGACCCACCAGGCTGCGCACCTGCGCGACGAGGATGTCGGTGTCGAGCGGCTTCGGCTGGAACCGATCGAAGCCCGCGGCCAGCGCCATCTGCACCCGCTCCGGATCGTTGTCGCCGGACACCGCGAGCGCCGGGATCGAGCGCTTGTCGTCGGCTCGCTTGCGCAGCTCTCGGACGAACGCGCGCCCGTCCTGGCGCGGGAGGTAGATGTCGCACACGACCACGTCGATCACGTTCCGGTCGAGCAGCTTGAGCGCCTCCTCCGCGGACTTGGCCTCGAGCACGCTCGCGCCATCCCACTCGAGCACCATTCCGGCGAGCTCCAGGGTGTCCCGGTGGTCGTCGACGACGAGGGCGGTGATCCCCAGGAGCTGCATACGACGTCGAGCCTCCGCGCGAGGGTCGATCCCAGCAACGAGCACGCCAGCACCGGCGCCCGCGGAATCGGCGGCCTGCGATCGATCGCGCCGCTCCCGCGCGCGCACTGCCGCCCCAGGTGGGACCCTCCGCGACGCGGCGCTCCTTGTCGGAGACGCTCGGGTGTCTATCTGGGCCGCCGCATGTCGACCCCCGTCCCGTCCGGGCGCAGTGCTGTGCGCAGCGTCTTGATCGTCGAGGACAACGATGACGTACGCGAGATGATCCGCCTCTACCTCGAGGCGTTCGGGCTGCACGTCACGGAGGCCGCCGATGGAACGAGCGGCTTGGACGCGGCGCTCCGCGACCGTCCCGACCTCGTGCTGATGGATCTCGGGCTGCCGGGGATCGACGGATTCGCGCTCGCCCGCTCGATCCGTGACGCCGATCCGCAGCGCCTGATGCGAATCGTCGCGATGAGCGGCTACGCGAGAGAGCACTTCCCCGAGCGCACCGAGGTCGACCTCGTCGACCGCTGGCTCGTGAAGCCGGTCGCGCCGGACGTGCTGCTCGGGGTCGTGCAGGGCGGTTGAGGCTCGCCGGGGCGCGCGCGGGCGTTCAGAATCTCCGGCGTGAGCGACATCGGCTCGATCGAGCTCGACGATCTGCCCGTCCCGGGTGATCGCGTCGGCGGGCGCTACCGCATCGAGCAGGTGCTGGGCTCCGGGGCGACCGGCGTCGTCTACGAGGCGGCCCACGAGCTGACCGGCAAGATCGTCGCGATCAAGTGGCTCCGCCCCGATCTCGCCTCGAGCGAGGCGCTGACCGCGCGCTTCCTGCGAGAGGCCCGCGCCGCGGCCGCGATCGATCACCCCAACGTCGTCGCGGTGTTCGATGCGGGTCGCGAGCGCGGCTCGCTCTACCTCGTGATGGAGCGCCTGCGCGGCGAGCCGCTCTCGAGCTTCCTCGAGCGCGGCCCGCACCCCCACGAGGTCGTCATCTCGACGCTGATGCCCGCGCTGCGCGGCGTCGTCGCCGCGCACGAGCACGGGATCGTCCACCGCGATCTCAAGCCGGACAACGTGTTCCTGGTGGAGCCTCGGCGGGGCTGGGCGGGCGGCGCCAAGGTGCTCGACTTCGGCATCTCGAAGCTCAAGCAGCCGGTCGACGGTCGCGAGCTGACGCACGCGGGCGTGTTCCTCGGCAGCCCGCTGTACATGGCGCCCGAGCAGATCGTCGAGCCGAGCAAGGTCGACGCGCGCTCGGACGTCTACTCGATCGGCGTGATGCTCTACGAAGGACTGGCTGGCCGGGTGCCCTTCGAGGCGGACTCGGTGCACGAGCTCTTCCGCAAGGTGATGGTCGGTATGCCGCCGCCGCTGCGAGACGCTCGCCCGACGATCCCCTTCGAGCTCGAGGCGATCGTCTTGCGCGCGCTCGCCCGCGACCGCGCCGCGCGCCCGGCGTCGGTCGAGGAGCTCGTGCGCGCGCTCGCGCCGTTCTGCGGAGACGACGTCGAGCTCGAGCTCGATCGCGACTCGATGCGCCCGACGCCGCCGCCGCTCGAGGGCGGCAAGACCGAGATCGTGCGGAGCCTCTTCGAGGACGATCACACCGACCGAGATGCGGTGCCGTCGCGCCGCGATCCCCACGACGTGGCGCGGCCGCGCCCCGATCTCCTCGACGTCGCGACGCAGCCGGTGATCCTGCTGCCCGACGGGCTCCGCCACGATCACGGCGAGGTCCGCGGCGCGACGGGTGGGCGCGCCGCCGTCGAGATCACGCCGCCTGCGCATCGCCGACTCGCCGCCGCCGCCGCGCCGGTGCTCGCAGACGTCCAGCGCGCGGTGCTCCGCGAGCTCGAGCGATCCCCGGTCGTCGTCGCCGCGCTCGCGGGCGCGATCCTCGTGCTCGGGCTCTTGCTCGGCCTGCTGATCGGCCTCGCGTTCTGAGTCGACGGGAGTGCTCGCCCCGGAGGGCGCGTACGGGAGCGCGCGCTTCGCGCG
>JALYRN010000262.1 GCA_030855295.1 Myxococcota bacterium
GACGCGGAGGACGCGCCGGTCGCGCAGGACGCGCCGGTCGCGCAGGACGCGCCGGTCGCAGACCCGCCGGTCGATGTAGCGCCGGCCGCGCAGGACGACGCCGCGACCTCGCCGGTGCTCGGCGATCCGGCAGCCGACACCGCGGCCGAGCCGCTCTCGCCCGCGCCGACGAGCGGCGACGAGATCGCCGCGGACATCGCCGCCGAGTCCGCCGCCGCGGCGCCTCCCGGAGACGAGGCCGAGGAAGAAGAAGAGGCGCCGCCGCCCGCCGAGCCCTCGCCCTTCCGCGGCTCGCTCTTCTCGTGGCAGCAGGGCATGACGGTGAACACGCTCGACCCCTCGGCGCAGCTCACGTACGACCCGACCTACTACTGGAGCTTCTTCGTCCAGGCCCGCTACTACTTCGATCGCCAGAACTTCCTGGTGCTGAGCCAGGGCCTCTCGGTCGAGCTCACCGACGCCGGCTACACGACCACGGAGCGCGAGCCGCAGCTCAGCGACACCGTCGTCGAGTGGCGACACATCGAGGTGCTCGAGGGGTTCGTGTTCATCCCGTCGGTGCGCCTCGCGGCGCCGCTCTCCAACTGGAGCCAGGCCGCCGACCGCGTGCTCAACACCGGCGTCGGGCTGACGGTGGTGAAGGTCTTCCCCGAGGCCGCGAGCTTCACGATCGCGCTGACCGGCGCGTACCGACACTGGTTCGCGATGACGAACGTCGTCACGTCGAACCAGCCGTTCGGCTGTCGCCTCGGCGGGGACGCGACGAGCAGCGGCTGCGATCAGGCCGGTGGCCTCACCACCGAGCGCGACCGACTGCTCGGCGCGCTGACGCTGACCGTGATGCCGCTCCCCGGCTTCACGGTGCTGACGCAGTACGCGCTCGCCGCGGCCTACGGCCACGAGCTCGGCACCACCAGGCTCGGCACCGTCGACTACCCCGATGACGGCAACCACTGGCGCAACTGGCAGTACTGGACGCTCGCGGTCGGCTACGACGTCGTGCCGTGGCTGAACGTGCAGCTCGGCTATCAGAGCGCGAGCTTCATGACCTCACTGTGGAACGACGACGGCAGCGTGCGGAACCCGTTCTACAACCCCGAGAGTGAGCTCTATCTCACCGCGACGATCGCGCTCGACGTGCTCACCGACGAGCTCGTCGGCACGAGCGACGACGTGTCGCCCGAGCAGATGCAGCGCCGCCGCCAGGGCCTCGCCGGACGTACGGTCGATCCGTCGTTCTGATCTGAGGTCACGGGACGGGCCTCGAGAACGCGGCGCTGGTACGCGCGCCGGAGCCTACCTGCGGCGCCGCTTCTGGCGCTCGGCGTCGAGCGATGCGACGCCGCGGCCGCTCGCGCGCGTCCCGGCGCGCTGCGCGCGATGGAAGCGGCGCGCATCGTCGATCATCCGCCGCAGCAGATCGGGGAAGGCGATGCCGGCCGCCTGCGCGGCGAACGGGTACATCGCGCAGTCGGACGCGCTCTGCCCGTACTCGAGCGAGCAGTTCATGTTGACCTCGAGCACCCACGGGCCGCGCGCGTCGAGGCGCATGTCGACCCGGCCGTAGCCCGCGCCGTCGATCGCGCCGTACGCCTCGCGCGCGACGCGCAGCACGCGCCGCGTCTCGGCGGGCGTGAGCGGCGCAGGACACAGCAGCTCGAAGCTGCCGTAGAGCGGCGAGCTCGTGTCCCACTTCGTCTCGTGCGTGCGGATGCCCTTTCCCTTCGGGAACGCCGCGCCGAACCGCACCTCGAGCGGCGGCAGCGCCTTCGCGCGGTCTCCGATGCCGAGCAGACCGACCGTGATCTCTCGACCGTCGATGTACTCCTCGACCAGCGCCGCGCCGTAGTCGCGGAAGAGCTCGGCGACGCGCGCACGCAGCGCCTGCTCGTCGCCCGGCGCGATGATCGACGACAGGTGCACGCCCGCGCTGCCGCCCGCGTCGTGCGGCTTCACGAAGAGCGGCCGTCCCTCGAGCTCGTCGATCAGCGCCTCGTCGGGCGACGCGAGCAGCTGCCACGGCGCGGTCGGCACGCCGGCCGCGACGAAGCGATCCTTCATCGTGACCTTCGAGATGCTCGTCTTGTACGGCGCGAACCGCGCGCCCGTGTAGGGCAGCCCGCGCCGCTCGAGCGCCTCGATCGCCTCGACCCCCGGGAGGTTGTCGATGCCGGGGCCCGAGCCGTCGCAGAGGTTGAACACCACGTCGCACTCGAGCGAGTCGACCACGCGGTCGAGGTTCTCGAGGTGCGCCGGGCTCCAGCTCACGTCGAAGCCCGCCTCCTCGAGCGCGCTCACGAACGCGCGATCGGACTCCTCGGCGTGCTCGTAGTCGAAGTCCTCCTCACCGCGCGACTTGAGCGGAGAGCTCGGATCGCAGCTGAGCACGGCGACGCGCGGCCTCCTTCGAGCACGAGAGCCCGAGGGAGCGACAGCCATGGGAGAGGAAGGTGGGGGGCGCTCGTCCGGCGTTCCCGGCGGCTTCTCCGTCATGGATCCTCATGCAACACGAGACGATCTCGGCACACAAGGCCCCCCGGACAACAAAGGCGCCGAGGCCCGACGATTCGACGCGCGAAACCGCGCGGCGGCGTGTACGAGCGCCCACCGCGGCGATCACCAGACGATCTCTCGACGCGATCGAGAGCGCGCCCGAGAGGCTCGCGCTCGGTCGTGCGCTGCTCGTGCGCGCCTCCCCCGACCCCGGTCCGGCGTGCTAGCGTCCATCCAGACGAATGGCGCAAACGACCCGCTCCGACACCGCGAAGGAAGGCTCGATCCACGCCGAGGTCGAGGTGGACGAGCCGGACCTCTTGATCCGTCTGACCGGGCCCGGCGCCACCCACCTCGACATCATCGAGAGCGAGTTCGGCATCAGCGCCGGCGTGCGGGGCAACACCATCCACATGCGCGGTGAGCGCGAGGCGGTGGAGGGCGCGCAGCGGGCGTTGATGGAGATCCTCGGCATGCTCGAGAAGAGCAAGGGCTTCGGGGGGCGAGAGGTCGAGCGATCGATCCGCACGCTGCGCGCGAACCCCGACGTGAAGCTCGGCGAGTTCATGAGCGACGTCGTGCTCGCGACGCCGCGCAAGACGATCACCGCGAAGGGCCCGACGCAGCACGGCTACGTGCAGCAGATGCGCGACAACGACATCGTCTTCGGCATCGGCCCGGCGGGCACCGGCAAGACGTACCTCGCGATGGCGATGGCGGTGCGGGCGCTGCTCGAGAAGCGCGTGAAGCGCATCGTGCTGACGCGGCCTGCGGTCGAGGCCGGCGAGAAGCTCGGGTTCCTGCCCGGCGATCTCGCGGAGAAGGTGAACCCGTACCTGCGTCCGCTCTACGACGCGCTGCACGACATGATGGACTTCGAGCGCGCGCAGATGCTGGTGCAGCGCGGCGTGATCGAGGTCGCGCCGCTGGCCTTCATGCGCGGCCGCACGCTCAACGACGCGTTCGTGATCCTCGACGAGGCGCAGAACAGCACGAGCGATCAGATGCGCATGTTCCTGACGCGCCTGGGCTTCGGCTCCAAGGCGGTCATCACCGGCGACGTGACGCAGGTCGATCTCCCCGGCAACGCGCGCAGCGGGCTCGCCGACGCGACGCGCGTCCTCGACAAGATCGACGGAATCGCATTCACGTGGTTCACCGACGCCGACGTCGTGCGCCACCCGCTCGTCGCGCGGATCGTGCGCGCGTACGAGTCGCGCGACGCGGCGAAGCAGCGCGTCTCGTCGGAGCGTCAGGAGAGCGATGGCGGCGAGCCGCGCGGGGGCTCGGAGCCGGGCACTGTCGCTTCGCCGGACGATCGTAGAGAATAGGTCGCCGATCGAAGGGACCGCACGCGCGATCGTGCGACTCGGTGAAGCGACATGTGGGAGCGCGATCGCACCAACGACACGGACCTCTCGGATCTCTCTCCCGTGATCCTGATGCGGGCGGTCGAGGTCGAGCCGCGGCTGGGTGAGGGCATCCGCGTCGAGCTGCACGGCTCGCCGAAGCTCGCGGTCGAGGTGCAGCGCGGCGAGGGCTTGGTGATCGGCGTGTCGGCCTCGACGCTGCGCCGCGCGCCGCTCGAGCCCTATCTGGCGCGCATCGCGACCGGGCACGCGGGTGTGCTGATCGTGGGGGCGATCCCCGACGGCTTCCTCGAGTCGCTGCCGAAGGCGGCGATCGTGACGCACGTCTCGGATCTCGCATCCCCGGATGCGCTCTACGTCGCCCTGCACGGCGCGCTCGAGCGGGTCGAGCTCAAGGTCGCGGCGGAGCGGCGCGGTCGATGGCTCACGCGCTATCGCTACGAGCTCGGCGAGCTGATCGAGATCTCTCGTGCGATCAGCCAGGAGCGCGACATCGATCGCCTGCTGACCGTGATCCTCGAGAAGAGCCGCTTCATCACGGGCGCCGACGCCGGCAGCTTCTACCTGCTCGAGCCGATCGCGCCGGGGAGCACCGAGAAGCACCTGCGCTTCAAGCTCTCGCAGAACGACTCGCTCACCTTCGAGTCGAAGGAGTTCACCGTCCCGCTCTCGACGCGGAGCATCGCGGGCGCGGCGGCGATCACGCATCGCCCGATCAACATCCCCGACGTCTACTCGATCGGTCAGGACGAGCCGTTCGGGTTCGATCCGAGCTTCGACAAGAAGGTCGGCTACCGCACGCGGTCGATGATCGCGATGCCGATGATCAGCGCGGAGGACGACGTCATCGGCGTCATCCAGCTGATCAACAAGAAGCGCGATCCGCGCAACACGCTGACGGTCGAGAGCGTCGACGACGAGGTCGTGCCCTTCGATCAGCGCAGCGAGGATCTGCTCGCGACGCTCGCGTCGCAGGCCGGCATCGCCCTCGAGAACGCGCTGCTCTACGACGAGATCCGCCGCATCTTCGATGGCTTCGTGCGCGCCAGCGTGCAGGCGATCGAGCAGCGCGACCCGACCACCAGCGGTCACTCGCTGCGCGTGTCGATCTTCTCGTGCGGCCTGGCCGAGGCGCTCGACAAGATCACGACCGGTCCCTACAAGGACGTGCGCTTCACGCGCCGCGATCTGAAGGAGCTGGAGTACGCGTCGCTCCTGCACGACTTCGGCAAGATCGGCGTGCGCGAGGAGGTGCTGGTCAAGGCCAAGAAGCTCTATCCGCACCAGCTCGACATGGTGCGGCTGCGCTTCGACTACGTGCGCAAGGCGCTCGAGGCCGAGTGGCTCTCCAAGAAGCTCGAGGCGCACCGGGCGGGCGCCGGCGCGAGCGATCTCGCGAAGCTCGACGAGGAGCTCGCGGCGCGCGCCGAGCAGCTCGACGTCGCGTGGCGCACGGTGCAGGAGGCGAACGAGCCCACGGTCCTGAAGGAGGGCGACTTCACGCTGATCACCGAGCTCGGCCAGCGCACCTACGTCGACGCGTGCGGCCACGGCCAGCCGCTCCTGAGCGAGAACGAGGTGATCTCGCTGCAGGTGACGAAGGGCTCGCTGCACGATCGAGAGATCGACGAGATCCGCTCGCACGTCGTGCACACGTTCGACTTCCTCTCGCGGATCCCGTGGGGCAAGAGCTTCACGCGGATCCCGGAGATCGCCGGGTCGCACCACGAGAAGCTCAACGGCCGCGGCTATCCCAAGGGGCTCTCGAGCGAGGCGATCCCGCTGCCCTCGAAGATCATGACGATCGCCGACATCTTCGACGCGCTCACGGCGCGTGACCGCCCGTACAAGAAGGCGATGCCGGTCGACCGTGCGCTCTCGATCCTCGGCTTCGAGGTGAAGGACGGGCACATCGACGGCGAGCTCGTCCGCATCTTCACGGAGGCCGAGGTCTTCAAGAAGACCGACGGCGACGTCTCGTACTGACGGCGCGGACACGCGCTGGCTCGCCCCGTTTTCTTGCGTGGTCGCTCGCACTGGTGCACTGCATCGATGCATGACCGAACGCCGCGAGTCGCTCTTGGGCCTGGGCTGGGGAGAGATTCGCGCGCTGGCGCCGACGCGTGAGCGCTCGGGGGGCTCGCACGCCGTCCTCGGGCGCAGCGAGCTGCACCGCACGACCGCGGCCTGGTGGCCGAAGGGCGCCATCCACGAGATCTCCGTCCGCACCTCCGCCGAGGTCTGGGTGCACGTCGTCGCCGGGGAGCTCGCGCTCGAGCGCTGGGCACGCGACGACGAGGGAGCCTGGCGCGACGAGCACGCGCGCGCCGGCGCCGGCGAGTCGCTCCGCCTCGGAGCCGACGCGCTCCATCGCCTGACCGCTCGACGCGCGGCGAGCGTCATCGTCGTGAGCTCACCGCCCGACGCGATCGAAGATCCGGTCGATGGCCCGCTGCTCCGGCTGCTGCGGCATGCGCGCGAGGTCTCCTCCGAGATCGCGCCTGGCAGCGCGACCGCGATCGGCGTCGCCGCGCCCGACGCCGACGCCGACTCCGACGCCGACGCTTGATCGTCCGGTGCGCGGCTCTGCCGCCCGTCGGGATCCGAGGAGACACCACGGCTGCGTGCGCATCGCGATCCGGCGAGACAGCGCACGCCGGGGCCGCTAGAGTGACCCCCTCACGTGCCGTGCAGAGCGCGCTGTCGCTCGAGCCGGACACGTCGTGTGAGCCAGGTAATCGCGTGGACGATCGCATCTACGACGGAGTGCTCGATCTCGTGGGGCGGACGCCGCTGGTCCGCCTCGCGCGCCTCTCGCCGAAGAACGGCGCCGACGTCTGCGGCAAGCTCGAGCGGAACAACCCCGCGGGCAGCGTGAAGGATCGCCCGGCGCTCCAGATGATCCTCGACGCGGAGCGCGAGGGGACGATCGGCGAGGGCGCGACGATCGTCGAGGCGACCAGCGGGAACACCGGGATCAGCCTCGCGATGATCGCGGCGGTGCGCGGCTATCGCTGCGTGCTGGTGATGCCCGAGGACATGAGCGTCGCGCGCCGGCAGATCCTGCGCACGTACGGCGCCGAGGTCGTGCTCACGCCCGCGCAGGAGGGCATGGCCGGCGCCGTCGAGCGCGCCGAGCGGATCGTGCGCGAGACCGAGAACGCGATCATGCCGCGGCAGTTCCAGAACACCGCGAACCCGCTCGCGCACGAGCGCACGACCGCCGAGGAGATCTGGCGCGCCACGGGCGGCGCGCTCGACGTGTTCGTCGCCGGCGTCGGCACCGGTGGCACGATCACCGGCGTCGGTCGCGTGCTGAAGCAGCGCAACCCGGAGATCCGCATCATCGCGGTCGAGCCGCGCATGAGCGCGGTGCTCTCGGGCGGCAAGGCGGGCCTCCACGGCATCCAGGGCCTCGGCGCGGGCTTCGTCCCCGAGGTGCTCGATCGATCGCTGATCGACGAGGTGATCACGGTGACCGATCTCGCCGCCGATCGCATGACGCGTCGCCTCGCGCGCGAGGAGGGGCTGCTGCTCGGGCCGAGCTCGGGCGCGAACGTGCACGCCGCGGTCGAGATCGCCCGTCGTCTCGTCGAGGGTCAGCGCGTGGTCACGATCCTGTGCGACGGCGGCGAGCGCTACCTCTGCTGATCCGGTGATCGCGGTGGACGACCGGGACGAGCGCAACGCGCACCGACGCCCGCGTGTGCTGATCGCCGGCGCGGGAGAGCCGCGCCACCGCGATCTCTGCGACGCGCTGCACCGACGGGGCATCGAGCCGGTGATCGCGCGGGGCGCGCTCGACGAGGCGATCCGCGAGGAGCGACCGAACCTCGTGCTCCTCGTCGGGGATGCGTCGAGCGACGACGGTGCGCGCGGCATCGACGAGGCACGCCGCGCCGGGCCGACGCCGATCGTCGTGGCGACCGATCCCGAGCCCCTCGATCGCCGCCTCGCGCCGTTCCAGTACGGCGCGAGCGGCATCGTCGTGCGCCGCGACGATCCCGACGACATGGCGGGCGAGATCCACCACCTGCTCGCGGAGAACGCGCGGCGGATCGCGGAGCGCGCACGCAGCGGTCACACCACGAGCGAGCTCGACGGCCTGGTCGGCCTCGGCTCGCGCGAGCTGCGCATGTCCGCGACGCCGCACGAGGGCCTCTCCCGCTCCGGCGCGCTCGCGTTGCTCCGCGGTCGGAGAGAGGGCGGAGCGCCGGGCGCGCTGCTGTCGCCGCCGCCTGACGCGCCCGCGACGAG
>JALYRN010001141.1 GCA_030855295.1 Myxococcota bacterium
TCGACGGCGAGAAGTCCGAGAGCGCGCGCGCCGCCGCGGACATCGCGTCGCTGCTCGCGATCGACGCGCTCGAGCCCGCCGCGCAGGGGCTCGCGCCCGTCACGGAGATCACGCTCCCGTCGGCACCGGTCGACGTCGCCGCGCTCGCGCGCGCGCTCGACGGCGAGCACGCCGAGACGCGCGCGCTGATCCGAGACTTCCTCGCCGACCCGCACCGCCGTGCGTACGGGCTCGAGCGCGATCCCTATCGCGCGCTGGTGCGCGGCTGGCTCGCCGACCTCGCGTCGCGCGGCGTCGGCGCCCTCGCGTTCCCCGGCGTGACCTCCGAGGCGGCCGACGTCCGCCCGTTCATGGTCGCGTTCGAGACGCTCGCGCACGGCGATCTCTCGCTCGTCGTGAAGCTCGGCGTCCAGTACGGGCTCTTCGGCGGGAGCATCTATCACCTCGGCACCGAGCGTCACCGCGCGATGCTCCCCGACGTCGCGTCGCTCGCGCTGCCCGGCTGCTTCGCGATGAGCGAGGTCGGGCACGGCTCGAACGTCTCCGACCTCGAGACCGTCGCGCGCTACGACCACGACACCCGCGAGCTGGTCGTCCACACGCCGCGCGAGTCGGCGCGCAAGGAGTGGATCGGCGGCGCCGCCCGCGACGCGCGCATGGCGACGGTGTTCGCGCAGCTCGAGGTCGCCGGCGAGCGCCACGGCGTGCACGCGGTGCTCGTGCCGATCCGCGACGAGGCGGGCAACGACCTGCCGGGCGTGCGCACTGGCGACACCGGCATGAAGATGGGCCTGCACGGCGTCGACAACGGCCGCCTCTGGTTCGACCAGGTGCGGGTGCCGGTCGCGAACCTGCTCGATCGCTTCGCGCGCATCGACGAGGACGGGCGCTACGAGAGCCCGATCACCAGCCCGGGCAAGCGCTTCTTCACGATGCTCGGCACGCTGGTCGGGGGCCGTCTCTCGGTCGCGAGCGCGAGCGTCTCCGCCGCCGCGACGGCGCTCACGATCGCGATCCGCTACGCGACGGCGCGGCGACAGTTCGGTCCGGCGGAGGGGCGCGAGGTCCCGCTGCTCGCCTACCCGACGCACCAGCGCCGCCTGCTGCCGGCGCTCGCGACCACGTACGTCCTGCGGCTCGCGCTCGACCGCCTCCGCGATCGCTTCGCCGAGGTGCACCGCGAGCCGGACCCCGACACGCGCGAGCTCGATGCGGAGGTCGCCGCGCTGAAGGCCCTCGCGACCTGGCGCTCCGTCGACGCCGTGCAGCAGTGTCGCGAGGCGTGCGGCGGGCAGGGCTACCTCGCGGTCAATCGCATCCCGGACCTGCGCGTCGACGTCGAGATCTTCACCACGTTCGAGGGCGACAACATCGTCCTGCTGCAGCTGGTCGCGAAGAGCCTGCTCTCGCGCTTCGGCAAGCGCCTCGAGGACGGCGGCGTCGGCGCGATGCTGCGCATGGTCGGCTCGATCGCGGCGACCGCCGCGCGCGAGAAGAACCCGATCGCGCGCCGCACCACCGACCGCGCGCACCTGCGGGATCGCGCGTTCCACCGCGCGGCGCTCTCGTATCGCGAGCACACGCTCGTGCGCACCGCGGCGCTGCGCGTACGCAAGCGCCTCGGCTCCGGCGAGCGAGCGGGCGACGCGATGCTCGAGCTGCAGGAGCACTTCGTCGCGGCCGCGCGCGCGTACGCCGAGCACCGCGCGATGGTGCTCTTCGACGAGGCCCTCTCGCGCGTCGCCGATGCCGGCGCGCGCGACTGGATCACCAAGCTCGGCGATCTCCACGCGCTCTCCGGGCTCGAGCGCGACATGAGCTGGTATCTCGAGGACGGCTACATCGACGCCGTGAAGGCGAAGGCGATCCGCAAGGAGGTCGAGTCGCTCCTGCGCGAGCTCACGCCCGCCGCGCGCTCGCTCGTCGACGCGTTCGCGATCCCCGATGAGTGCCTCGCGGCCCCGATCGCATTCTTCGACCCGGCGCATCCGCCGCTGTCCTGAAGCTCGGCCTCACCCGCGCAGCGCGCGGGCCGCGTCCTCGGGGGCCACCACGCAGATCGGCGAGCCGGTCTGCAGCTCGAAGCCCGCGTCGCCGCCGGTGCGCGGGAGCACGTCGATGGTGAAGAACGAGCCCACGCCGAGCGGCGGATCGCGGAGCAGCACGTTGTAGTCGAGCGCGCCGAGCACGGCGCGGAAGCGCTGCACGAGCGCGACGAGCCGGCGCGCCACGATCGCCAGGCGCGCATCGTCGATCGACGAGAACCGCGAGCACGGCGCCGCGAGCGCGATGCGCGCCTCCCAGGCGCGGTGCGACGCGAACGGGCAGAACGTGACGACGCCGTCCTCGTCGGCGACGATGCGCGCTCCTTCGGCGCGCTCCTCCTCGAGCGCGCGCGCGAGCACGTCCGGGCCTCGGGCGGCGCGCAGCGCGATCGCGGGCGGCACGTACGGC
>JALYRN010000263.1 GCA_030855295.1 Myxococcota bacterium
GATGGGCGCGGCGCAGCGCGTCGGCGAGGCGCTGCGCGAGCGGGTCAGCGCCGAGCTGCGCGTCACGGTGCTCGGTCACATCCAGCGCGGCGGCACGCCCTCGAGCTTCGATCGCATCCTCGCCACGCGCTTCGGTCGCGCCGCCGCGGATCTGGTCGCGGTGGGCGAGTACGGGAAGATGGTCGCGCTGCGGCACGGCGACATCGTCTCGATCCCGATCGCCGACGCGATCGCGCGGCCGAAGCGGGTGCAGCCCGACAGCGGATTGGTCGCGACCGCGCGCGCGCTCGGCACCAGCTTCGGCGACGAGGACTGAAGCCGGCAGGAGTGCTCGCTCGGCACGGGTGCTCGCCGCGGCGCGCGCGTCGGATCAGATGCGGCCGCGGTCGGCGAGGACCGACTGGATCTTGGCGACGATCAGATCGAGGGCGACGTGGTTGTCGCCGCCCTCCGGGATGATCACGTCCGCCCAGCGCTTGCTCGGCTCGACGAACTGCAGGTGCATCGGGCGCACGCTCGCGTAGTACTGCTCGCGCACCGACTCGAAGGTGCGGCCGCGCTGCTCCATGTCGCGGCGCACGCGGCGCAGCACGCGGATGTCGGCATCGGTGTCGACGAAGATCGCGAGGTCGAGCTCCTTGCGCAGGGCGGCGTCGGAGAAGATCAGGATCCCCTCGACCACGATGATCGGGCTCGGCTCGACGCGGCGCGTGTAGGGGCTGCGCCGATGGATCTTGAAGTCGTACATCGGGACCTCCACCGCGCGGCGCTTCTTGAGCTCGCGCACGTGGTGGATCATCAGCGACGTCTCGAGCGACTCCGGGTGATCGAAGTTGAGCTGGCAGCGATCCTCGTACGTGAGGTCGGGGCGATCGACGTAGTAGTTGTCGTGCTCGAGGATCGTCACCATCTCGGCGGGCACCGCGCCGGCGATCTTCCGCGCGACCGTGGTCTTCCCCGATCCGGTGCCGCCCGCGACTCCCACCAGGAACGGCTGCATCGCGCTCCTGTACCACGGTGCCTCGTCAGGGATCGACCACGATCTCCAGGCCCGACTCGAAGTGGAAGATGCCGTGTCGCGCCTGACCGTCGAGCCCGTAGAGCTCGCCGATCCCGCCGCCCGCGAGCAGGTTCATGCGAATGCCCCGCTCGGCGTCGAGCGCGATCGGGACACGCACGCCGGTCGAGAGCTGCCACGCCGCGGTGTTCGGCGGGACGAGCACGAACATGTCGACGGTGCCGTCACCGGCGGTGCGCGTGACGGTGACGATGCTCGGATCGATCGGCAGGCTCACCCAGCCGCGCAGCGCGATCCACGGCACGACGTACGGGTTCTCGTACGCGAAGATCACGCCGGCGTCGGGCGCCGCGAACGCGCCGTACGAGTGCGCGCCGGCGCCGATCCCTGCGACGAGCGCGATGTGCTCGATCGGCGCGACCTTCAGGCCGAGACGCCCGGCGCCGAGATGCGGCGATCGCTCGTCACCGTACCCGACGTGAGCGTACGTGGCCTCGAGCTGCGCCTCGAGGTGCGGCACCAGGCCGATGCGCGCGCGCAGCGCGGCGCTCCCGATGTCGCCGCCCGACGTGTCGTGGTATCCGCCACTGGCCTGCACCGCGACGTCGCCCTCCTCGAGCGTCGCGGCGCTCTCGAGCGGGAGCGTGCGCGCGGGCGGGGAGAGCGCGACCGGTGTGCACGCGCCGAGGCCGAGCGCGGACGCGGCGAGCGCGAGGTGCGCGAAGAGACGGAGCGAGGGTGCGAGCATCATCATGAGGCGCATGGCTGGCGGCTCATCGCAAGCCCGAGGCCAGCGCGAAATCGCATCGATTCCCTGCGTTTCGACTTCGACCGTGGTGAACCAGCAACAGTCTCCGCGCCAGCTGTGCCGTGCACGACACGCGCTCGATCGACGGTTTAGGATCCGCGCTCCGATGCGCGCTTCATCCTCCGTCTTCGCGCTCTGCTCGCTCGCGCTCGCCATCGCTTGCGGCAGCACGCCGGTCGCCCCCGCGGCGCCCGCGACCGCCACCGTCGAGGCGCCCGACGCCGCGCCCGAGCTCGCGACGATCTCGATCGTCGGCACCAACGATCTGCACGGCCACCTCCGCGCGCTGCCGCTGCTCGGCGGATATCTCGCGAACCTCCGTCGCGCGCGCGAGCGCGACGGAGCCGTCCTCTTGATCGACGGCGGCGACATGTTCCAGGGCACGCTCGAGTCGAACCTGGAAGAGGGCGCGAGCGCGGTTCGCGCGTACGAGGCGCTGGGCTACGACGCCGTCACGATCGGCAACCACGAGTTCGACTACGGCCCCGTCGGCCCGCGCGCCACGCCGCGGGAGCCCAGCGACGATCCGCGCGGCGCACTGCGCGCGCGCATCGCGCAGGCGAGCTTCCCCTTCCTCAGCGCGAACCTGCTCGAGCGTGAGAGCGGCGAGCACGCGGGGCTCGGGCTTCCCTCCGCGCTGCTCGAGCGAGCCGGCGTGCGCATCGGCGTGATCGGCGTGACGACCGAGCAGACGCTGGCGACCACGCTCGCCGCGAACGTGGCGGACCTCACGATCCGGCCGCTCGCCGACGCGATCGCCCAGGAAGCGAGCGCGCTGCGCGAGCGCGGCGCGACGGTGGTGATCGTCGCCGCGCACGCGGGAGGCGACTGCGAGCACTTCCACGATCCCGACGACCTGACGAGCTGCGATGCCGATCAGGAGATCTTCGAGGTCGCGCGCGCGCTGCCGCCCGGCGCGGTCGACGCGATCGTCGCGGGCCACACGCACCAGGCCGTCGCCCACCGCGTGAACGGGATCGCGATCGTCGAGTCCTACTCGTACGGCGTCGCGTTCGGGCGCATCGATCTGATCGTCGATCGCGACGGCGGGCGCGTGGTCAGCGCGCGCGTGCACCCGCCGCAGCGGCTCTGCGGCGCCGAGGACGCGAGCCCCGAGGGTGGTCTCGCGCTCTGCGCGCCGAGCGAGTACGAGGGCGCACCGATCGTCCCGGACGACGCGGTCGCCGAGGCGATCGCGCCCTCGCTCGCGCTCGCGGCGACCCAGCGCGAGCGCGAGCTCGGACCGACGCTGACCGCCCCCTTCGTGGTCGTCCGCAGCGCCGAGAACCCGGTGGGCAACCTGTTCGTCGACCTCATGCTGCGCGCGCGTCCGGGCGCCGACGCGGCGATCGTCAACGGCGGTGGGCTGCGCGCCGATCTGCCCGAGGGACCGCTGCGCTACGGCTCGCTGTACGAGGCGTTCCCGTTCGACAACCGCTTCGCGACGGTGCGGATGCGCGCGCGCGAGCTCGCCGCGATGCTCGCGTCGAACCTCGCGCGCAGCGGGAGCTTCCTCTCGCTCGGCGGCCTGCGCGGGCGCGCGCGCTGCGTGGACGGCGCGATCGAGGTGACGCTGACGCGCGGCAACGGACGCGTGGTCCCCGGTGACGAGGTGCTCGACGTCCTGACGAGCGACTTCCTCGCGACCGGCGGTGACGGCGCGTTCGCGCGGATCCGCGAGAGCGATCCCGCCGCGATCACGATCGAGGAGGATCCTCCGATCCGCGAGGCGATGGCCGAGGTGATCTCGGAGCTGCGCGGCCAGCGGATCGCGCCGACCGCGTACGCCGATCCGGCGCGCCCCCGCATCGAGATGCCCGGCGAGCGTCCGATGCGCTGCGGCGCGCCGGCCGCTACCGAGTGACGAGCGCGAGCAGCTCGCTCGGGTGCGCGATCACGTGTCTCGCTCCGCAGCGCTCGAGCTCCTCGCGCCCGCGGAAGCCCCAGAGGCACCCGACCGCGATCATTCCCGCGCTCGTCGCGGTGCGCATGTCGGTGTCGGTGTCGCCGACGAAGAAGCACGCGGCGGGCTCGACACCGATCGCGCGTGCGACCTCGAGCGCGCCGGCCGGATCGGGCTTGTGCGGAATGCCCTCCCGCTGCCCGAGCACGACGTCCCAACGAAAGCGTCCCAGCAGCCGCTCCACGAGCTCGACCGAGGCGTCGTGCGGCTTGTTCGTCACGATCGCCTTCGGCACCGCGCGCGCCTCGAGAACCTCGAGCAGCGCCTCGATTCCGTCGTACGGCTGCGTTTCTGCGACGAGGCTCGCGCGGTAGCGAGCGCGGTAGCGCGCGAGCACGTCGGCCTCGAGCGCCTCGCGGCGATCCTCGGGCAGCGCGCCGCGCACGAGCTCGGCCGCGCCGTAGCCCACGAGGTAGCGATACTCGTCGAGCGTGGGCTGAGGCAGCCCGAGCTCGCCGAGCACTGCGTTCAGCGCGCCGGCGATGTCGGCGAGGCTGTCGATCAGCGTTCCGTCGAGGTCGAAGAGGACGGCCGTCTTCATGCGACCGGGCACTTAGCACGCTACGCTTTCGGCGCGTGAGCGCAGGAGGCGGACCATGTCGACGACGGTGACGCGGAGCGATCTCGAGCGACGCATCGACGAGGTGCGAGCGCGCGTCCGCGATCCGCGCGCAGGTCTCTACGGCCCCGGATCGATGAGCTGGGAGATCAACCGCGAGGGCATCGTGATGCTCGGCGGCGGCCGCGCCGCGCTGCTGCAGGTCGCGCATCCCTACGTCGCGCACGCGGTCGATCAGCACTCGCACACCAAGACCGATCCGGTGGGCCGCTTCCAGCGCACGTTCCTGAACGTGTTCGCGATGGTGTTCGGCGATCTCGACTCCGCGATCGAGAGCGCACGGCGCGTGCACGGGATCCACGTGCGCGTGAAGGGCCCGATCCGCGAGAACGTCGGTCCGTTCGCCGAAGGACATCGCTACCAGGCGAACGATCCGAGCGCGCTCTTCTGGGTGCAGGCGACGCTCGTCGACACCGCGGTGATGCTCTACGAGCTCGGCGTGCGCCGGCTCTCGCTGGAAGAGAAGCAGCGCTACTACGACGAGTCGCGGCTCTTCGCGGGGCTCTTCGGCATTCCCGACGACGCGATGCCGAGAGACTGGCGCGCGTTCGAGGCGTACATGCGCGAGACCATGGAGAGCGCGACGATCACCGTCGGCAGCCCCGCGCTCGAGCTGCGCCGCTTCCTGCTGCGCCCGCCGCGTCCCGCCGCCGCCCCGCTCGTGGCCTGGTACACGATCTTCACCGCGGGCCTGCTGCCGCCGCGCCTCCGCGAGCAGCTCGAGCTCCCGTTCGGCGCGCGCGAGAAGGCGATCTTCGACCGCTCGGTGCCGCTGCTGCGGAGCGTCTACCGCGCGACGCCGCGCCGCTTCCGCTACTTCCCGGACTACGTCGAGGCCTGTCGCCGCATCGAGGGCAAGCCCGCGCGCGACCGCTTCGGCCGCTTCCTCGAGCGCGTCGCGATGAAGGCGCTCGAGCCCGCGCGCTAGACGTCTCGCCGGCGCGCCGGGCTTGTACGCGGCGGCCGCACGTGCGAAGCACGACGTCGCACTTTCGATGAGCGACGACGACATCGACGACGAGCGCGAGGAGCGCGACGCGGCGGGGCGAGACCTCGTGAAGGTGTCGATCCTCGCGAAGCGCAGCGGCGTTCCGGCCGCGACCATCAAGCACTACGTGCGCGAGGGCCTGCTGCCGGAGCCCAGCCGCACCAGCCGCAACATGGCGTACTACGACGTCGCGCTCGTGCCGCGGATCCAGAAGATCAAGGACCTGCAGCGCACGCGCTTCCTGCCGCTCAAGGTCATCAAGCAGATCCTCGACGAGTCGGAGTTCGATCGCGAGGACGACACCGTCGCCGCCGTGATCGCGCGCGTCGTCGAGCAGTCCTCGGCGCCATCCGGCCCGAGCGGGCAGCGCGAGCAGCGCACGCGCGAGGAGATCCTGAAGGCCGGCGTGCTCCCGACGCAGCTCGAGTGGCTCGAGTCGGCGCAGCTGATCGTCGCGGTGCCGGGCAGCAAGCCGAAGGCGTACGCGGGCGACGATCTCGAGATCCTCCGCGTGCTCGGCGCCGCGCGGCGCGCCGGGCTGACGCCGGAGATGCTGCCGGTGACGATCCTCGGCGAGTACGGGCAGGCGCTGAGCGCGCTCGTTCGCGCGGAGCTGCGGCTCTTCCGCGAGGGCGTGATGCCGAAGGCCGGCGCCGAGCTACCGGCGCTGACGGAGGCCGCGACCACGCTGAGCGAGCGCCTCGTGGTGCTGCTCCGCCGCAAGATGCTGGTGCCGACGCTGCACGCGCTCGCCGACGAGCAGAAGCGTGCCTCGAAGCCGCCGCCGGCTCCGACTCCGTCGCGGGCCACCAGGCGCAAGCCCGTGCGCAAGCGCTGATCCCCGATCGGGTGGCCGCGCCGCGAGCGCGGATGCTGCGCTGATCCGTGGTAGCCTCGGCCCGCATTTCTCGAGAGGGCGTCATGCAGGACTATCAGGAAGCGATGCTCAAGTCGCTCGTCGCGGTGGCGTGGGCGGACGGTCGGGTCGACGGCGAGGAGACCGAGGTGATCGAGGCGCTGCTCTCGTCCTTCGAGATCCAGGGCGACGACGCCGCGATGATCCGCGAGTACGCGAAGACGGCGCGCAGCATCGACGACGTTCCGATCACGGATCTGTCGGCTGCCGATCGCCGCACGCTCCTGCAGCACGCCGTGATCCTCACGTACATCGACGGTGAGCAGAGCGAGCAGGAGCGCGCGGTCCTCTCGAGCCTCGTCGAGAAGCTGCGCATCCCGGCGGACGAGGCGAAGGAGCTCCTCGCCGTCGCCGACGAGCGCGCGCGCCGCCTGATCTCGCTGCTGTGATCCGCGTCCTGCTGCTCGACGTCGGGAACACGATCGCGTTCCTCGACGTCGGCGCCGTCGCCGAGGTCGCGCGCGCCGAGGGGCACGCGCTCGAGCCCGCTGCGCTGCGCGCGGTGGAGGGTCGTGCGAAGCGTCGCTACGAGGCGCTGATGAGCGCCGGCGTCTCGCACGAGGAGGGCTGGGGCCTGTACCTCGCGACGCTGCTCGAGGAGGCCGGCGTCGAGGCCGACGCGGCGCGCGCGATGATCGGCCCGCTGCGGCGCGCGCACGATCGTCTCAACCTCTGGCGCAGCGTGCCGGACGATCTCTCGCCCGCGCTCGAGCGCATCCGCGCGCGCGGCGTGCGCGTCGCGATCGTGTCGAACTCGGAGGGCCGCCTGCCCGAGCTGCTCGAGCACCTCGGCCTCGCGCACCACTTCGAGCGGATCGTCGACTCGCACCTCGAGGGCGTGCGCAAGCCCGACCCCGAGATCTTCCGGCGCGCGCTCGCGCGGCTCGGCATCGAGGCGCACGAGACGGTCTATCTCGGCGACATCCCCGGCGTCGACGTCGCCGGCGCGAACGCCGCCGGCATCGCCGCGGCGCTCGTGGATCCCTATGATTTCTATACAGATTTCGACGGCGACCGGGTACCCTCGGTCGCCGCCTGGATCGATCGCGAGCTCGCGCTCAGCGGCAGTACGTGAGCTCGGTCGGGCTGCGCCCGCTGCGCATCATCTGCACCGCGCACGCGGGATCGACCCCCGCACAGAACTGCAGCGAGGTCGGCGAGTGGCCGGCGCGGAGCATCGCGTCGGCGCAGCTCGGCTCTGCGCCGTCGCAGAACATGATCGCGGTCGACGAGTGCCCCAGCTCGATCAGCGTGCTGCGGCAGCTCGGGGCCTGGGGCGCCGTGACGATCACGCTGCCGACCGAGCCCGGCGCCGACTGCGTGAGCGTGAGCGAGTAGCTCACCATGCCGCGCTGGTAGTTGCCGACGTAGACCTGGTAGACGCCGGCCGGGAACGCGCCGTGGAGGCGCGGCACGAGGCTGCCGGCCGAGTCGTCGTCGCACCAGACGCTTCCGTCGGGCGTGACGATCGCGAGCGTCGCGTCGCCCGACGAAGGTGCCTCGATGCGCAGGTAGGGCATGTCCGTCTGCAGCACGATCGTGTGCTGCGCGGTGCCCTCGAAGTTGCCCGGACATCCGCCGGGGAAGCCCATCTCGGTGGCCGTCACCGGCCCACCCGCGTGGCCCTGCACCGACACCGGATCGGGGCCGAAGCCTGCCCGCAGCGCGACCGCGCCGCGCATCCGACGCGCCCGGCGCTCGTCGAAGCGCAGCCGACCGATCTGCACGTGCAGGCCGCCCTGCATCTGCGGCAGCGTGAGCGCGAGCGCGCGCGCCTGCTC
>JALYRN010001142.1 GCA_030855295.1 Myxococcota bacterium
GAGCAGACGGCCCGCTCGCCGGTCGCGCGCATGCCGCTCGAGCTCGCGCCCTAGCCGCGCTCCGCCGCGGCCGCGCGACTGCGCAGCCGCGCTACTGCGAGACCCAGATCTGCGCGGCGTAGGTGCCGCCGCCCGTCACCGCGCGCACTTCGACCCGGTAGAGCCCGGGCTCCTGCGGACAGATCGCGCGCTGCACGCCGATCACCGGTCGCTCGTCCTGCGTGGCGTCGCGCTGCAGGAGCACGCCGTTCTGGTCGTACACGATCAGATCGAGATCGCGCACGCCGGGCCCGCCCTGGCCGAGCACCTTGTAGCAGAGCCCCGCGCGCAGCACGGTCGTGAAGTCGCGGCGCTCGCCCTCTGCGAGCTCGCCGCGCACCACGTCCTCGCTCGGGATCATCAGCATCGCCTCGCTCGGCGCGCGCTCGCGGATCGCGGCCTCGAGCGCGTCCGCGGGCGGCGGGAGATCCGGCGCGTCGTCGATCTGTCGCGGCTCGACGTAGGGCTCGCTGTCGCAGCCGGTGGCCACGACGCACGCCCCGAGCGCGGCCGCGATCGCGAGACGCCGGAGCCCCCTCGCGATCACAGACCGTTCACCATCACCGGCTCGAACACCGGCGCGAGCTCCTCGCCGGTCGGCGTGCGGGTCGGACCGTTCCCGAGCTGCAGCATGTCGTTCGAGCCCCAGCACCACACCTCGGCTCCGCTCGCGCGGATCGCGCACGTGTGATTGCTGCCGGCCTCGATGTAGGTCGCGTCGTCGATGACCGACACCGCGACCGCCGTCGGCGTGCAGTCCCCGGTGTTCGTGGTGCTCAGGGTGCAGGACGCGCCGCCGTGGCTCATCAGCCCGTCGCCGAGCTGGCCGAACCGGTTGTAGCCCCAGCAGCGCACCTCGCCGCTGCCGAGCAGGGCGCACGTGTGGCTCGAGCCCGCGGTGATCTGCGTGACGCCGGTGAGGCCCGGCACGGCGAGGGGCGTCGCGCGCTCCTCGACGTCGTCGACCCCGAGCTGCCGCGCGACGTTGTTGCCCCAGCACTGCACCGTGCCGTCGCTCAGGAGCGCGCAGGCATGGCTGCCGCCGAGCGCGAGCTGCGTGACCATCGAGCCGTCGAGCCCCGACAGGCTGTGCGCGTACTCCGTGCAGTCGAACATCTCGAACGAGCTCGGGTTGCGGCAGGTCTCGTAGTCGAGGCCGGTACCGAGCTGGCCGACCGAGTCCGAGCCCCAGCAGTAGACGTCGGTCGCGGTGCGCGCGCACGCGAACGGCGCGCCGCTCGTGCCGGTCCGCACCTCGAGCACGCCGGTGAGCGGCATCGGGTCGGACTTCAGGCTTCCCGGGACCAGCACCGGCGCGGGGAGCGTGACCTCCGAGATCAACATGCCGGTGCCAGTCTGCCGCGCGAAGTTCAGGCCGGCGCACTCGAGCGCGCCCGCGTTGTCGACGGTGCAGAGCAAGATCGAGCCGTCGCTCACGAGCGCCGCGTCGTCGAGCGTCGGGAACGCCTCCGGCTCGTAGCGAACCTCCGCGAGGACGCCGTCGATCGGCCAGCCCTCCTGGCCCCAGCACTGCACGTCGTCCATGCCGTCGATCGCGCATGCGCTGAACGCGCCCGCGCTCAGGCCCGTCACCGGGCCCTCGAGCGCGACGCTCACGGGCCGCGCGCTGCAGTCGCGGAAGTCGGCCATCGCGATCGGACAGCGCGGGCTGTGCGTCTCGTTCGAGTCGCCGAGCTGGCCCTCCATCCCGCGGCCCCAGCACATCACGGACCCGTTCTCGCGACGCGCGCAGGTGAACTGCGACCCGAGCGCGAGCTCGACGAAGCTGCACCCGGTGGTGCAGGACGGCCCGGCGTCGTGGCCGGCGTCGCTGCCGCTGCCGGAGTCGACGGGGGGCGGCCCCGAGTCGCGCTCGATCTCGGCGTCGGCTCGGCCGGCATCGACGTCGACCGGGTCGGGCTCACCGCATCCTCCGAGGACCGATGCACAGGTCAGGACCCCGAGACCCACCACGCTGAACACAGTCGAGAAAAAGCGCATGACAGCTCCGTCGCGGCTCGGCCGACGCGGCCCCCCGCAAGCGGGCGGACCCTATCCCACCGACCCGCGCGGTTCAAACCGCAGGGCTCGGTGACGTGAGCGCACGCGCTCGCCTGCTCAGGCAGTGGACCCGCGCATCGCGCGCAGCACGCGCGCGCGCTCGGGCGCATTCAGCGGGCCCTCGTAGAGCGCGAGCAGGGCGTCGAACGCCGCCGCCTCGGCGGGCCCTCCGCGGTGCGTGTCCATGCTCCGCCACAGGAAGCGCTCGAGGGCGCGGTGCCGGCCGGTGCGTCTCATCGTGCGCGCGATCAGCTCGATCGTCGCGGCGTCTCCCGGCGTCGCCTCGTCGGCCCAGCGCGCGTAGCGGAGCGCGAGCCTCGGTCGGCGAAGCTCGGCGAGCGCGATCTCGGCG
>JALYRN010001143.1 GCA_030855295.1 Myxococcota bacterium
ATCGAGCTGGTGTTCGGCCCGCAGGGCGGCTGGCACGTCGACGCCGGGGTGCGCCTGCGCGGCATCGACGCGACGGGCACGACGATCACCTACGAGGCGAGGCGTGAGGAGGACGGACGCGTCCTGTCCACCGTGCGCCTCGGCATCACGCCGCGCCGGCTGATCGAGGACGGCGCGTACCTCGTGCGCACCGGTGATCTCGTCGCGTTCGAGATCGCCTCGGCGAACGAGGTGCTCGATCGGATGGTGACGATCGAGGCGCGGCTCGAGGACGCGAACGGCGCCGAGCTCGCGTCCGACGTCCGCACGCTGCGGGTGGTCGACGAGGAGCGCTGACGCTCGAGCCTCAGGAGCGCTCGGCCTCGATCTCTTCGTCGCGATCACGATGGTGCAGCGAGCCGACTTCCAGAGACACGGACAGATTCTCACGGTCGTGGCGGCAGCCGGCGGACCCGCCAGTGGCCCCGAATACACCGCGCAGACGTCTGACACGTCATGCACACCACGTCGGGGTCGGCGCGACAGGCTCCCCCCTGCCTCGCTCCCGCCGTCGGACAGCCGCGATCGTCGAACGGCGGCACGCACATGAAGTATGCGGGCGGCGCCATCTGCGACGGGTCGGGCGCGCGGCCGCCGCCGCAACGCGGGGGCGCACCGCACGCGCACCGGGTGCCACCGTAGCGGCACTCGAGCGCCGGCTGCGAGGAGTGGTTGCAGAGAATCTGCGTCCCGCCGACCTCGTCCAGGCTCGCCGGGCACGCGGGCACCGCGACGAAGGGCACGCAGCGGCCGGCCGACTCGCTCCAGGCACAGCTCGGCTCGACGTTCTCGCACGGGTCGCGACCCTCGAAGAGTGGCTGCCCCTGCCACATCGGCTGGGGAACGACGGTCTCACACGCGTCGTGGGGGTCGCGGCAGCGCCGCGTGGGCGGGTCCCACACGCAGCGCGGACGCTGGGCAGCACACGCCTCGGGCGGCACCTCGTCGCACGGCGTCGGCGTCGGCGACGGCGTCGGCGACGGCGTTGGCTCGATCTCCGCCGCGAGCGCGTCCTCCTCGGCCTCGTCCACGGCTTCTGCTACGTCCGCCACGGGCGCGGGGGAGCGCGACGGCGACGCGGCGCGCGGAGACCCCGCGCACGCCGTCAGGGCCAGCGCCACGAGCACGCACGCGCCTCTGGGTCGTCGCCGAAGCGGTGGAGCGCGTCTGGTTTGCTCGCGCACCCCCGGGTGGAACGAGTCGACCCGCGCGTCGGTCAGCGCCACGGACATTCGCTCGGCGGACAATGCGAGTTGGGCTCGGACGGCGCAAGGACGACGAGCGCGAGCGAGCGCGGCTCACCCGGGGGACGGGGTGGTAGTCCTCGAGGAAGAGGCTGCGTAGAGCTCGCCGCTGCGGAGGCCCCAGAACATCGGATCGACGATCCGCCGCGCCTCCGACCACGTCGAGCGGCGGATGGAAGCCGTGCTCCTCGACCTGCTTCTGAGCGATCTCGATCGGGCGTCCGACGTCCGCACGCTGGCGGGTCGTCGACGAGCCGCCGTAGCTCGCGCGCGCTCAGCCCTGCTCGACCTCGATGCCCCACTCGGCGCGCAGCTCCTCGAGGTCGCGCGCGAAGTGATCCTCGATGCGGATCGAGGCCAGGAAGCGTGCCTTCCCGCCGCGGCGGTAGCCCTCGAGCGCCATGCGCACGAGGTGCGGGCTCGTCAGCGCGAACCGGGCGCTCGCCGCGAGCGCGACGACCGCGGAGCTCGTCATCCCGGTCTGACCGTAGGTGAACGCCTGCAGCGCGACCTCGCCGGCGACGTCGGTCCGGTACCCCGTGAGCACGTGCCAGAGGTCGTGCACCTGACGCATGCGCTGCCCGATGTACGCCGGGATCTCGGGGAGGCCGGGGGGCGGCTGGAAGAGATCGGGATCGAGTCCGTTCGCGTCGAGGTAGCGCACGTACGCGCCGCCGAGCGTGGTCTCGGGCAGCGCACGCAGGGCATCGAAGTCGACGTGGGTCGAGTCGATCGCGGGACGCTCGCGCAGGAGGCGCGCGCCCTCGTCGTCGAGCGTGAAGCGGGCGAGGAACGACGGATAGCTGCGGCGGTTCACGAGCAGGCCGATGTAGAAGACCTGGCGCGTGTCGTCGGGGTCGGCGATCAGCGCGCGGGTCGCGCGATACGCCATGCGCGCGCGCTCGAGCGGGGAGCCGTGCATCGCGAGCCGCGACGCCTCGCGCTCGGCCGCGTCCTCGACCGGCTGCGTGCGCTCCCGCGCGGGGCCGCCTTCGCCAGCATCCATCGTCATCGTCGCCATGGAATTCGCTCCTTTGTTGTCAAGCGTGACAATAGGCTCGCCGTGTTCATTGTCAAGCGTGACAATAGCGAGTCGGCTATGTTCGCGCGCGCCATGGCTCGCTCTCCGACTCGCCGCCGCGATCGCGCCCCCGCTGCGACCTCCGCGG
>JALYRN010000264.1 GCA_030855295.1 Myxococcota bacterium
GCGCTGCCGTCGGCGCGGGTCGTGGTGCCGCCGTCGCGGCCGCTCGGCGCGCCGGCGTCGTCGCCGGGCATCGCGCCCGTCTCGCCGAGCTCCTGATCGCAGCGCGATCCGACCGTGAGGTGACCGCCGAGATCGCCGGTCTTCGCGAGCTGCAGCGTGATCGGCTCGCCGCTTCGCGTGGTCAGCGTGAGCGTGACGTGGGTGTCGTCCTCGGTCGCGCTCGCCTCGAGCGCGGCGGGGTCGCTCGCGGGCTGCACGCGCAGCACGTGGAGGAACACGTCGCGCGCGCGCTCGGTGGTCGGCGACACCTCGAGGCGCGTGCCGCCGATCTCGCGTCCGGTGGAGCTCGGCGGGTGCGGCGTCCCCGCGACCTCGAACGCCGTGATCACCTCGGTGTCGGCGCTCGCGGGCAGCAGCGTGCGCCCGACCAGCGCGCCTTCGCCGTTCTCGAGGCGGAAGGCGCCGCCGTCGTGCTCGAGCGTGCCGTAGGTGTGCAGGAGGAAGCGCTTCTCGAACGACGCGTCGAGCGACTCGATGCGATCGAACACGACGATCACGTCGGGCGGCAGGAACACGAGCTGCCGCGTCACCTCGCTCACCTTCGGCTCGTTGCCGTCGGTGACGCGCCCCGGCGACGAGTACGCGGCCGTCGCGTCGCACGCGACGTAGTCGTGGCAGGTGCCGTGCTCGAACGTCCGTATCGATCCCGTCTCGTAGTGCGGCAGCCCGTCGCGCCGGGTCAGGTACATCGGGAGATCGAGAACGCGGCGGTAGTCGCCCATCTCCGCGAGGCGCAGCGGGCGCTGACCGCCGTCGTTCACGCTGTGCTCGCGGCCCATCCGAAACGTCTGCAGCGTCGGGAAGTACTCGCCCGGATCGACGATCGCGAGCGTGTTCGCGTGCACCGAGTGCTGCGCGTAGTAGCTCTGCCAGTGATCGGTCTCGAACGCGTCGTAGGTGCCGGTCGAGCCGGTCAGCATCGCGCCCGCGCCGTAGACGTGGAAGCTGCCCGACTCGATGTGCTGGTGTCCCGAGAAGTAGTCGCCGCACGAGAGGAACACGTACGTGTCGTCGGCGTCCCAGCCCGAGCGCATGACGGCGACGTCCTCGCTCCCGCGGCCGAGCCAGCGCGCGGTCTCGAGCGACTCGAACGGGGTCGCGCTCGCGTCGCGCGATGCGTCGTAGAGCAGCGCGCTCATCCATGCGCTCGCGCCCGCGTAGTCGTAGCCGGGCCGCGACAGCTCGCGGATACGCAGCGAGAGCGCCTGTCCGAGCGGCGAGTCCGATCCGAACGTGAGCATGTCGACCAGCCACCGCGAGAAGAGCTCGATCGACTGCTTGTTGTCGGCGGTGTCGCCGACGTAGACGTAGCGAGCGTCGGGCCGCATCGCATACGCGTGCATCCGCAGGTAGCCCTCGACGAGATCGCCGTGATCGCGCGCGTAGGCGTAGAGGTCTTCGTCGGTGGCGGTCGACCAGCCTGCGAGCGTCCACGCGAACGCGCCGATCGTCGGCTGCACGTACGTGAACCCCTCGTGCCACCAGTCGCCGGCGTACGCGAGCGCCGGCATGATCACGTCCTTCCACTGCGTCTCGGCCGCGGCGAGGAAGCGCGCTGCGTCGGCGTCGGCCTCGGTGTGCGCGAGCACCAGCCCCGCAAGCGCCACCGACTTCCACACGTTGTTCATGTCGTCGTGGAACACGTCGGGCGGGCTGTTCTCGACGTACCAGCTGCCGTACGCGCGGACGCGCTCGACGACCTGGGCGCGCTCGCTCTCGGAGAGCGCGTCCCAGCACCAGTCGAGCGCGAGCGCGACCTCGGGCATCGTGCGGCCGTGATCGGAGATGAACGCGTGGGCGTCGGGCTCGCCGGGCGCGGTCGAGGTCGCCTCCATCATCCGCGTGAAGGCCTGAGCGCAGCGCGACGCATCGCCGGTCACGACGTACGCGGCGGCGTGCGTCGCCGCGGGATAGAGCGAGGACTCGGCCGAGCCGAACGAGCACCGAGACGAGTAGGCGGGATCCGAAGTGCAGCGCGCTCGGAACGTCTCGACCGCGAGCCCGCCGCTGCCGAGCAGCAGCCGCGGCCGCTCGTCGCGCACCGTGGGTTGCGCGGTGGCGGTCGACGTCGCGGCGAGGAGCGCGGAGGCGAGGGCGATCGCGGGCAGGCGCATGCGCCCATCGTAGCCCGGTGCATCTCACCGCGATCGATGCGCGCAGGCGATGTAATCCGGCTACGCGGTGGGACGCGCGCGTACGCGCGTGAGCGTCACGAGGTCGGGCCCGTCCATCGCGAGACAGCGCCCCACCACGTTCTCGGACGGGCACTCGCCCCGCTCGAGCTGCCCGCTGAGCATCGCGCAGTTTTCCGTCGCGCTCGGCTGCTCGGTTCCGGCCGCTGAGATCTCCTCGCAGGACAGGAGCTCTCCTTCCGGCGAGACGTGGAGACATCGCACGCCGCCGGAGACGAACGCCGGAGCCGCCGCGGTCGCCGGCTCGTTCGTGGGCTCCGCAGGTGTCTCCGTCGTTCGCTCCGCGGTGGGTGTGGCTCCGCTCGCGCTCGGCGTGTCCGAAGAGCCGGCGCACGCACCGAGCACGAGGACGAGCGCGAGGACCGCCGATGTCGATGTTCGCATGAACGCCGAGCGTACTGCGTGCGCCGATCGAGTGTCAGCCTCTCGATCCGAGCTCAGCGGAACGCGAGCTCGACCTCGAGTGGCGCGCCGGCGCGCTCGGGGATCGTGAGCTGCGCTTCGGCGCGGAGATCGGGCGCGCCCTCGAGCGCCCCCGCGGGATGGCAGCCCGACGACGAGAGAGTCACGTCGCAGTCACACCCCGGCAGCTCGCATCGCGAGTACGCGTCCACGCGCGCTTGCGCCGGACCGGCCTCGGCCGCGAGCGCGACGACGCAGTCGGTCGGGCATCCCTCGCCGGCTTCGCTCGGATCGATGCGCGCATCGACGTAGTGGATGCCGCTCCACGTCATGGTCCATCGCTCGCCCGCGCGCAGCGGCCGCACCCCTGCGCCCTCGCATCCGCCCATCGTGTGGCAGGGCCCCTGCTGCGCCCCTTCGCACGTGAGGCTCTGCCCCGCGTGGATGTCGAGCGTCTCGCCAGCCTGGGTGATCGAGAGCGGACCGAACACGCACTCTGCCTGGCTCGCGAGATAGATCGTCTCCGCCGTCTCGTTGACGATCGTGAGCTCGACCGGAACCGGCACCCGATCGGACTGCGGAAGCCGCTGCCCCCCACCGCACGAGCCGCACGCGGGAAGCAGGACGAGGACGAGCACGAGCAGGGTGGCGAAGCGCACGGCCCCCCAGAGTACCCGTCGCGCGATCCCACGGCGAGGACGCGCGTCAGTCAGGCGCCGTCGAATGCGGCTCGTAGCGCGACTTGACTCGGCGCACATGCCGCTCGCTCCGTGCCCCGGAGTCTTCGCCAGCTCTCTACACACGTTGTGATGTGCGGCTCGTGGATGGCGCGTTCGGTCTCTCGCGGATGTCTGCCGTTTCGAGAAGAGCGTCAGTCGGAGCGCGCGGCGCGCGACTGCGATGGATGCGAGCCAGCCGCGGGCAGACCGAGATTGCATTCCGGACGTGGGGTGGGAAGCGACGCGGCGCGGGGCGACGGCCGAGCGGCGCGCGGGCGGGGGTCTCTCACGCCGCGAGAGCCGCGCTGACCGGGCGTGATCCCGTTCTCGTCACGCTGAAGGTACGGAAGGACGTGTGGAGCCTGCGCGCGCGCAGGACGTTCCTTCGCGTGGTGGGCGCGATCGGTGCAGCAGCGGACCGCTTCGGCATGCGCATCACGCACTTCTCGGTGCAGCGAGACCACGGGCATCTCGTGGTGGAGGCGGAGAGCCGGCGTGCGCTGGCGCGCGCGATCAAGGGCCTCTGCGTGCGGATCGCGCGCGCAGTGAACAGCGCGATGGGGCGCACGGGCTCCGTGTTCGCCGACCGCTACCACGATCGCGTGCTGACGACGCCGCGCCAGGTGAGGCATGCGATCGGTTACGTGATCTGCAACGCGCGCAAGCACGGGCTCGCGCCGCGCTCGCGGCGGTGGGTCGATCCGTGCTCGTCGGCGGCACTGTTCGACGGATGGTCGCGCGAGATCGACGCACCGCGCGACGGGATTCCGAGAGTGGTCGCGGCGCCGCGTACGTGGTTGCTCCGGGTCGGGTGGAGGCGCGCTGGTGGCGCGATCGATCCCGCGCATCATCCCGGTCGCGCGCCCATGTGACGCGAGTCGCGCCGAGCCGCGCAGCCTCGCTCGTTCCCGCGACGCGTGGCGCTCGGACGGGCGGAGCAGCGCCGACCCTCGACCGTCGTGCGCGATGTCGTCCTCGTCGCGCTTCGGCCAGAGCGCTGCGAGCACGCGCGCTCCCACCCACGCTCCGCCGGGCAGTGCCAGTGCGAGTGCCATCCACGGCAGGATCCGCGCGGAGGCCTTCTCCGTCGTGAGCGCCACGCGAACAGCGTACACGCGAGAACGCATCGCCGCCGCGTAGGCGAGTCGTGCGCGAGCTCGCGACGAGGGGTGTGCCAGATCTCTGGTGGCGCGAGCGGCGCGGAGCTCCAGCGCACTTGCCGTCACGTGTCTCCGACGTGGATGGAGTCGACGACTCGCCAGCCATCCGACGCGCGCACGACGAGATATGCCTCGATCGACCCACCGAGCTCACCGCCGCTCCAGAGCTCGACCTGCACGGCAGGCACGTTCGACCATGGCCCGGACTGCGGCGCGACCACCCAGGTGCCGTCGTCGGCGAAGTCGAAGGCGCCGATCGGCGGCGGTGCGCTCGCACCCTCCGCTGCCGCGCGCTCACCACCGCGCAGTGCGTCGCCACGAAGGACGAGCACACTCCCGATGCGCGCGCGTGGTCGTGTCCCGGCCTCGGCCGCGACGAGGATCGATCCGGTGAGCGTAGCGACTCGGCAGCTGGAGGTCGCGCCGGGAACCTCGAGCTGCGCCGGCGCCCACACCGAGAGCTCCGAGACGTGTCGTGCGACCGCGGCCGCGATCGGCACGACCGCGTCACCGACCGTCGGGCACTCGTCCGGCAGACGCGCGTCTCCCCGCACGGCACGCCGAAATGCGTCGAGCACGCCTGACTCGTCGCGCTCTCGCTCCAGCCGTGCGCGCGTCGCGCCGAGTCTATCCAACGCGTCGAGCGCGTCGCGACACGCCGCAGGCGTCGTCTCGGTCGGCTCTGTAGCGAGCGCTCCGATGACCTCACCGGACGCGGCGCTCTCGGGTGCTGCGTGCGTTCGTCGACACTCACCGCGTGCGATGCGCGTGATCCAGCCCTCTTGCCGCAGGGATTCGAGCTCCCCGAGCGCGGCCGCGACCTCGCGGCGCAGGGTGGGATCGCGGATCGTCTCGGCGTAGGACGCGAGCGGTCCACCGCAGCCGAGCGCGAGCGCAGCGATCCCGATCACCATCCAGCCCGGTGGGCTCGACACGCGTCGCACGCTCGGGATCGTACAACCCACCCGTCGCCGAGACCGGTGGAAGCGCCGGACTTCGCTCAGTCTCGCGGCTTCGCGAAGAAGCGCTTCACCAGATCGACGACGGTCTCGTGCTTCCAGTCTCGGAACTCGCCGGCGTCGAAGAACGTGCCGTGGCAGACGGGGCAGGTCTCGAGGCGGATGTGGGGCTGCTCGGGATCGACGATCCGCACCATCGGCACGGTGTCGCGCGGACAGCGGATGCGGTCGTGCGCATCGTGCGTCTTTCCGACCGCCGCGTCGCCCACGTCGATCGATTCCGAGCCTCGCAGCGCGCGGAGCCGCTCCGCCTCGCGGTTGTCGAAGAAGATGCCCTTGCATCCCGTGCAGCGGTCGACCTCGATCGACTCGAACGTCACGAGCTCCATCGAGCCCTCGCACTTGGGGCACTTCATCGCGACGGCAGCCCGACGCGGAGCTCGTGGCTCTCGGCTTCGTCGTACGAGCGCGCGAAGCGCGCGAGCTCGTCGTACTGCTCGGCGGGGATGCGAGCGCGCGACAGGCGCACCCGGCGATCGATCGTGACGACGTTGCCCTGCACGCTCGAGCGCCAGCTCGCTTCCATGCCCTGCGGGGCCTGGAAGGTGCGGTCCTGCGGGAGGCCGGAGATCTCCGCGCCCTCGGGGAGGTGGACGCGCATCGTGACGTCGCGCGCGCCGCCCGCGAGGACCTGCGTGGTCGTGCGGTGCGCGAGCGCGGCGTAGTTGTTCGCGAGCCCGAGCGAGTAGAGCTGGGGCACCAGGTGCGCGTCGCCGCTCATGCGGCCGAGCGTCGCGACGTCGTACTCGTAGCGCAGCACCAGCGGCTCCTCCGCGTTCTCGCGGCCGGTGATCTGCATCGACGTCATGCGCGCGCCGCCCGCGATGCGCGCCACGTACTGCCGCTCGAACACGTCCTCGAGGTGCGCGGCGGGCACGCCCTCGAGCTGGTTGCGCCACGCGACCGCGCTCGCGCCGCGGAAGGTCTCGGTGACCTCGACGTGCGCGCCGCCCTCGCCGTCGAGCCGGACGTCCGCCTCGATGTGCGTCCGATCCGACTCGATGCCGGGATCGCTGACCGTCGCGCGCTCGGCCTGCGGATTGAGCACCAGCGCCTGCTGGCCGCGGATCGCGGGCTCGAGCGGGATGAACCCGAACGGCGTGCCGCGCGCGCCCGGCCACAGCCAGATCGGTCCGTCCGAGCCCTGCATGCGCACCACGAGGAAAGGATACGTCTCGTCGTCCGCGAGCTCCGACGGCGTCGCGTCGTGCGCGAAGCTGCGCGCGAGCGCGAGGTCCGCCTCGATGCCCGCGACGTGCAGGAGATAGAGCAGCACGCGCGAGCGGTTGCCGGTGCGGCCGTGCACCATCGTCGCGGCCTGGCCGAAGGGCTCGCTCACGTCCTCGATGTTCTCGAGGATCCACTGGTAGATGCGGCGCGCGCGCTGCTCGGGCGTGGCGTTCCCCTCGGTGCCGACGATCTCGCGCACCAGCCGCACGTGCGCCGGGTCGCGGACCTCACGATCGGCGAGCACGTCGCGCAGGCTCTCGACGTACGTGTCCCACGTGGCCGCGTAGCCCCAGAGCACCGACGGCAGGAACTCGCGCGCGGAGACGGAGCCCGGCTCCATCGTCCGCGGTCGGCTCTCGCGTACGCGCCAGCGCAGCACGCGTCGGCCGTCCTCGATCGTCTCTTCGGCCTGGGGCGCCGGGCCGCGCGGATCGATCGTCGGCTGCACCGACTCCGGCACGCTCAGCGTCAGCTCGCTGCGATCGAAGGGGACCTCGAAGCTCTGGAAATAGAAGCGACTGCCGAGCGCGCCGCGCGGGAACCCCGCCGGCGCCGGCTCGGCGCGCACGTACTCGAACTCGACGTAGTCGCCGACCGCGAGGTTCGGCAGCGAGATCGTGTCCTTGCCCTGGATCTCGTCGGGCTCGAGGCGCGTCCCGTCGGCCTTGATCGTGCGCAGCGTCAGCAGCTGCGCGTCGTCCGGCGGGCTGAACTCGCCCTCCTGATCGACCGCCTCCTCGCTCTGCACGCGCACGATGTTGTGCGTGAGCTCGAGCGACGATCCGTCCTCGAAGACGTGCACGACCGTGTAGTCGAGCACGAGCACCTTCGGTCCGTCGTAGGTGCGCCCCGACGACTCGAACTCGCGGATCACCTGCGCGCCGTCCTGCCGGAAGCTCTCGATCGGGCTGGCCCCGAACGCCGCGCGCACGACGCGGCGCAGGCTGCCCATCGCGTCGGGCTCGCGCCGCAGCGCGCCCTCGAGGTGCGCTCGCGCCTCCTGCGCGTCGCCCGCGGCGAGCATCAGATCCGCCTGCATCATCACGACGCTCTCGGAGCGCGGCACGAGCTCCGCGAGCTCGCTCAGCAGCCGTGCGATCGCGTCGGCGTCACCGCGGCTGCGCGCCAGCGTGAGCTCGGCGTCCGCCGACTGGTAGCGGCTCGAGGGCGGCTCGAGCGACGCCATGCGCGTCACCTCCGCCTGCGCGTCGTCCCAGCGGCGCTGCCGCACCGCGTGCAGCAGCCGCGCGTCGGAGCGCGCGTCGCACGCGACCAGCTCTTCCGCGAGCGCCCCGACCT
>JALYRN010000265.1 GCA_030855295.1 Myxococcota bacterium
GGCGGATGCAGCGCGGGCGCGCCGGGCGGGACGGCGACGTCGGCGACGATCGCGGGCGCGCGGTCTCCGTCGTGCGCGAGGCCGTCGCTCCGGCCGCGGCTGCTCGCCGCTGCGATCACGCCCCCGATGACCACGACGACTGCGAGCGCGATCCAGATCGCAGGGCTCTTCCGGCTCGCGGTCGGTGCGCGCGGCGACGAAGGCCCGACGGTCCCTGGCTCCACGGCGACGAGGTTGACACGACGCACCCTGGCCGTCGAGAGAGGCCCTGCAGTCGAGGACGTGCCATCGCGTTCAGGTGCATCCCCGAGCGGCGCCGCTCGATCGCGGAGGCATCAAGAACGGTGCTTTCAGATCTGCAACTTCAGATCTGAAATATGCACAGTCGCGAAATGCCATTGCAGACCATTTCAGCGGCAAACCTCGATGGCACAGCTCTCGCTGTAGGGGCGCATCGAGGCGGCTCGTGAAGGCGTCCCCCCCCAGCCCACGAGCCGCCCGCTAATCCCCCCTGGCCTCCTTCGTTCGCTCGGTCGGTCCCCCCCGCCGAGCGAACGAAGGAGACCGACTTTCCTGTCCTCCGCGTCGCCTCCGCATCGCCTCCGCATCGCGAGGCCGTCGTCCTCGCAACCGCGCGGCTCGTGCGGTAAGAGAGCGACCTCCCCGGAGGTTCCGTTGCAGGACAGCGAGTGGAGCGCGCTCGTCGCGCACCTCACCGAGATCGAGACGCTCGAGGGCGTGATGGGCGTGCTCGGCTGGGACGAGCAGACGTACATGCCGCCGAAGGCCGCCGCGCTGCGCGGCTCGCAGCTCGCGCTGCTCTCGGGGCTCTACCACCAGCGCGTGACCGACGAGCGCATCGGCGGCTGGCTCGAGCTGCTCGAGAGCGACGCGCGCACCGCCAGCGATCCGGTCCGCAGCGCGTGCCTGCGCAACCTCGGTCGCCTCTATCGCCGCGAGAAGCGCGTGCCCGCCGAGCTCGTCGACAAGCTCGCGCGCGCGCGCAGCGACGGATTCCAGTGCTGGCTCGAGGCGAAGAAGACCTCGAGCTTCGCGCGCTTCACGCCGGTCCTGAAGGACCTGCTCGAGCTCAGCCTGCGGCGAGCCGAGGCGATCGATCGCAAGCGGCATCCGTACGAGGTGATGCTCGAGCAGTTCGATCCCGGCACCTCGGTCGAGAGCCTGCGCACGATGTTCGCGCGGCTGCGCCAGGGCCTGGTGCCGCTGATCGACGCGATCGCGCAGCAGCCGCAGCAGCCCGGGCTCGGCGAGGGCTGGAACGAAGATCAGCAGTGGAAGCTCAGCCGCGAGGTCGCGGCCTCGCTCGGCTACGATTTCGAGGGCGGTCGCCTCGATCGATCCGAGCATCCGTTCTCGACCGGGCAGGGCCAGGGCGACGTGCGCATCACCTCGCACCTGACCGAGAGCGATCTGCTGAGCGGGCTCGGCGGCACGATCCACGAGACCGGCCACGCGCTCTACGAGCAGGGCCTTCCCTACGAGCACATCGGCACGACCGTGCGCGAGGCCGCGAGCTACGGGCTGCACGAGTCGCAGAGCCGCTTCTGGGAGAACTACATCGGGCGCAGCCGCCCGTTCGCGAGCTGGCTCGCGCCGCGGCTCGAGGCGCACTTCCCGGGGCGCGCGACCGCGGACTCGATCTTCCGCGCGTCGAACCGCGTCGAGCGCGGGCTCGTCCGCGTGTACGCCGACGAGGTCACGTACAACCTGCACGTCATCATCCGCTTCGAGATCGAGCTCGCGCTCTTCGAGGGGACGCTGAAGGTCGAGGACCTCCCGGAGGCGTGGAACGGCAAGTACCGCGAGTACCTCGGCATCACGCCGCCCGACGACGCGCGCGGCGTGCTGCAGGACGTGCACTGGTCGGGCGCGGCGTTCGGATATTTCCCGAGCTACACGCTGGGCAACATGTACGCGGCGAGCATCGGCGCTGCGATGCAGCAGGCGATCCCCGATCTCTGGGATCGCGTCGAGCGCGGCGAGTTCGCGCCGATCCTCGGGTGGCTGCGCGAGAACGTGCACTCGAAGGGGCACCTGCTCGAGGCGCCCGAGATCGTGCGCGCGGCGGTCGGCGAGCGCGACTACGTCGAGGATCTGCTGGCGTATCTGTGGGGGCGCCAGGGCGCGCTCTATGGCGTGAAGCGTCCGGCGACCTGACAGGCGGACGGAAGGGCCCGGAGCGGGCGAGCCGATTTTTTTCTAGGCCTGAGCCGTCCGTCCTGGCGGATGCGAGCGTGGGAGCAGTGATGGCAGGGACGACTTCGGTGCGCGGCGTGCTCGCCGCGGCGATCGCGGCAGGGCTGTGTGGTTCGGCGATCGCGGCGCCGACGGGCGCGCAGGAAGCCGCGGCGCCGGCGGCCGCGCCGGTGCAGTGCAACGAGCAGGCGCCCGACCCCGCGCTGATCCGCGGCAACTGGGTGACGAAGGCTCGCATGCCGCGCGAGGAACAGCAGCGGAGGCGGCAGCTCGCGCAGCAGGCCATCCGGATCCGCACCGAGCGCTACGGGCGCTTCGAGGAGTTCGGGCGCGCGGAGTGGAACCCGCACCCGCCGCTGCACTACGCGCAGCGAGTGCGCGTGTTCGGCCTGCCGGTGCGGCTGCACGAGCGGATCGTCCCGGCGGTGCTCTGCGCGGAGCGCGCGATCGCCGAGGAGTGCACCGCGACGCCGTACACGCCGGTGCGGCTGAGCGGCATCCGTGATCGGAACACCTATCACAACGGCGAAGTGAGCAATCACGTGTTCGGGATCGCGCTCGACGTCGATCCGCAGCGCAACTCGTGCTGCGGGTGCGTCGCGCCGTGGCCCGAGCATCCGCTGTGTCAGCTCGAGACCGACGACATCTTCGATCGCATGGCGATGCCCGAGTGCTGGGTGCGGCAGTTCCAGCGGTACGGGTTCTACTGGCTCGGCGACGACGAGCTGCGCGACACGATGCACTTCGAGTTCCTCGGCGACCCGGATCGAATCGTCGCGCAGTGAGTCGGGCACGCTCCGGGCGGGGTGCGCGTAGACTCGACGCGATGCAGGGGCAGACGGAGCAGCAATTCGGGTTCGAGCCGGGACCCTATCGGAAGCAGGTCGACCCGCTCTGGATGCGGCACGACCGCACGCCGGGCAGCGAGGACGACGATCTGCTGACGCCGGTCGATCCTGCGATCGGCCCGGTGATCTCGGCGAGCACCAACCGCACGAAGACCGGCTGGCATCGCGCGACGAGCCAGCAGAAGTCGCAGCGCATCGCGCTCGGGGTCGTCGGTGGGCTCGTCGGCGGCGGCGTCGGCGTCGGCGTCGGAACGATCGTGCGCGAGGTGATGCTCGGCCTCGGGCTCTTCTTCATCGCGCCGTACTCGGGAGCGTTCGCCGCGGCGGGCGGCGTCGCCGGGCTCGCGGTCGGCGCGCTCGCGCTGGTGGGGCTCGCGCTGATCCTGCGGCGGCCGCACTCGACCTTCGTCGGAAAGGCCGGGCTGATGCGCTACACGCGCGGGCTCTTGTTCGGGCCGAAGGTCGAGCTGCTGCGCTGGGACGACGCGAGCGAGCTCAAGGTGCAGCGCATCCGCCAGTTCGTGAACGGCGTCTACACGGGAACGAACTACAGCTACATCTGGCGCGACGCCCGGGGCAAGAAGCTCTTCCACATCGGCGGGCAGTACCGTGACGAGAACGCGCTCGAGCACCAGGACCCGGCGGTGTTCGGGCTCGCCGCGGAGACCTCGTGGTCGTCGCACCGCGTCGCGCACTTCGATCGGATGATCGCGCAGGAGGGGGTCGCGCGGTTCCAGTGCGGGCGCGACTGGATCGGCGTCGGCAAGGGCTTCCTCGAGATCGGCGCGAAGGGCGCGACCGAGCGGGTCGCGGTGGGCGACACCAAGGACATCTTCTTCGAGCAGGGCGTGCTCGTGATCAAGAAGAAGGACGCGAAGGAAGGCATGTTCCGGAGCGACGGCGTGTATCGCTTCCCGGTCGCGGCGCTCGCCGACTTCCGCGTGTTCCTGTTCGTGCTCGAGGAGCAGACCGGGATTCGCTTCCGCTGACGGGCTATCCTCGCGCGCATGACGAGGGGCCGGAAGCTCGCGCTCGGCGGCGCCGCGGCGCTCGCGCTCGCGATCGCGGTGGGCGGCGGCGCGCTCGCGTACGTCTCGCAGCCGGACGCGCGCTACGCGGAGGTCGCGTCGATCGAGGGCGACGCGTGGTTCCACGACGCGCCGCACCTCGATCGCGCGTGGGAGCTGCCGGTCGCGGCGACGTATCGGCCGGCGTTCGACTCGCAAGGGAACGGCAGCTTCTGCGGGCCGACCAGCGTGGTGAACGTCGTGCGCTCGCTCGGGGGCGCGGCGGATCAAGCGCACGTGCTCGAGGGGACGTCGATCACGACGATCGCGGGGATCCTGCCGGGCGGGATCACGCTCGATCAGCTGGCGGACCTCGCGCGCACGCGCCTGCCCGAGCGCGCGGTGACGGTGCATCGCGATCTCGACCTCGCGTCGTTCCGCGCGCTGATGCGGCGCGCGAACGATCCCGACGTCCGCGTGATCGTGAACTTCCATCGAGGGCCGCTGTTCGCGCGCGGCGGCGGGCACCACTCGCCGATCGGCGGCTACCTCGAGGACGAGGATCTCGTGTTCGTGCTCGACGTGAACGACGACTACGATCCGTGGCTCGCGCGCACCGAGCGCCTCTTCGCGGCGATCGACACCGTCGATCCGACGTCGGGGCTCGAGCGCGGCGTGCTCGTCATCGAGCCGCGCGACGCCGCGCCGAACTGATCGCTCACTCGACGACGAGCAGCCCGCGCTCGTGCCGCAGGCAGATCGGTCGCCCCTGGATGGGTCCACGGGTAGGAACGGGGCGCCGGCTTCTCCGGGCGCAGGCTGCCGGCTATGGTACGGCGATGGCTGACTCCGCGCGGCGTCGAGCGACGATCGAGGAGCTGCTGCCGCTCCTCGATCGTGGTGAGCCGTGCGAGCTCGTCGACGGAGAGATCGTGCGAAAGGCGTCGCCGGATCCGGCGCACGGCGCCAGCCAGGCCAAGCTCGCCGAGGCGCTCGGGGCGTTCAACCGCAAGCCCGGACCGCGCGGGCCCGGCGGCTGGTGGATCATGACGGAGGTCGACACCCGCTACCCGCTCACGGGCGAGGTGTTCCGGCACGATGCCCAAGGCTACCGGCGCGACCTCCATCCCGACCGCCCGCGCGGATTTCCGGTCGACGCGGTGCCCCAGTGGGTGTGCGAGATCCTCTCGTCGTCGAACGCGCGGATCGATCTGGTGAAGAAGCAGCGGTCGTTGCACACGCATCGCGTCGGGCACTACTGGGTGCTCGACCCCGCGCACGAGACGCTCACCGTGCTCCGGTGGCACGAGGAGGCCTACCTCTCGGTGCTCACCGCCGGGCGTGGCGACGTCGTCCGCGCAGAGCCGTTCTCCGCGGTCGAGATTTCCATCGACGATCTGCTCGGCTACGAGTGAGCGAGCGGAGCGCGCCGCCGCGTGCGCCAGGCTACGCCGCTCGGAGGCGGTCTAGAAATCGGCTCACACGAGCTCGGGCTCGGTGAGCTCGAGGCGGCGCCAGCGGCCGGTGCGGAAGCGCAGGTAGAGCGCGAGCGCGAGGAGCGCGAGGTAGCCCGCGAGCCAGAGCATCGCCGCGACGTCTCCGCCGCCCCAGACGTGCACGCTGACCCAGCTCCCGGGCACGAACACGAGCCACGCGAGCACCAGCCGCGCGATCAGCGGCCACAGGGTGTCGCCGGCGGCGCGCAGCGACTCGGCGAGCACGGTCGCGGCCGAGTCGAAGAGCTGCCAGCACGCCGACAGCATCAGCATGCGGACGCCGATCTCGATCAGCGCGTCGCGCGTCGACGGCTCGCTCGCGAACGGCGCGAAGAGCGGTCCCGGCGCGGCCAGATACGTGATGCCGACGACGCCCTGCCACGCCGCGGTGGTGAAGAACGTCATGCGGACGATGCGCGGGACGTCGTCGCGATCGCCGCGGCCGATCGCCTGCCCGACCAGGATCGCGCCCGAGCTCGCGACCGCGAACGCCGGCATGAACGAGACCGCGTTGATCTGGAGCACCGCCATCATCGCGGCGAGCGCGGTGGTGCCGAGGCCCGCGACGACGACGTTGACGAAGAGGTTGAACGCGAAGAACTCGAGGAACCAGTTCAGCCCCGAGGGCAGCCCGAAGCGCAGCGTGCGCGCGAGCTCGTGCCACCGAGGCCGCGGCAGCGCGTGCTCCTGGAGGAAGAACGCGAGCAGGGCGAGGAACGCGCACGTGGTCGCGATCGAGCTCGCGATCGCGGCGCCGGTCACGCCGAGCGCGGGCGCGCCGAGACGGCCGTCGATCAGGATCGCGTTGAGCCCGACGTTGAGCACCATCGCGAGCACGTTCGCGATCATCGGGATGCGGGTGCGACCGAGGCCGCCGTAGTAGCTCGCGAGCGCCTCGAGCCCGACGGCCGGCCCCGCAGAGAGCAGGCGGAACGCGAGGTAGCTCGACATCGCGGTGCGCACCGCGGGCTCGTAGGGGAGCAGCGAGAGCAGCGGATCGATCGCGGGCAGCGACGCGAGGGCGAACAGCTCCGCAGCGAGCGCGATCGCGAGGCCGTAGAGCGCGAAGCGCCGCGCGCCGAGCGGGTCGCCCTTGCCGAAGAGCTGCGACGCGAAGCTCTGGACGATGAAGACCGTGCCGATCGGCAGGATGAAGAACAGGAACGCGTTGGTCGCGCCGGCGGTCGTCGCCGCGAGCGCCGCCGCGCCGAGGTGCGCGACCATCAGCGCGTCGGCGAGGCCGACGACGGTCTGGGTCGCGCGCGACACCACCACCGGCCATGCGAGCACGAGCAGATCACGAAGGGTCGGTCGCACCGCGCGCGCAGCCTGTGCGGCGCGCGCGCCCGCCGCAAACGCGCAGCGTGACCCGCGCTACTTCACCTGCGTCATCGCGATCGGCGTGCCGCCGACACGGACCAGCGCGTCACCTCGTCACGGAAGGGGCAGGCGATCGTCGCCGACGAGGAGCGCGACCGCTCCGTCCGGCGCGGACGCGGGGACGACCCACACTCGCTCGCCGCCGTGCGCGAGCTCGAGCGCGCCGATCTCGACGTCGGCCGCGATCACCCTGCCCTGCGCGTCGACGTACGCGCCGCGCGCGAGGTCGCCGGGCAGCGCGCGCAGCTCGGTGGTGTCGCCCCAGGTGACGTCGCCGTCGCCGACCGTCACGAAGCGACGCGCGACCGGCGCGCCGACCAAGCTCCAGCTCGCCGCGCGCAGCGCCATCTGGCGGTCGTACATCGCGCGGTACGTGTAGTCGCTGATCCACTGCCGACTGCAGTAGCCCATCATGTCGGTGCCGACGTCGGGCGCGTGGAAGGCGCCGGTCCGGCGATCCCAGCCCCACGTGCCGATCAGGCCGCCGCGGTGCGGATAGTCCTCGTCGGTGCCGCTGGTGCCGCACGGCGTGTGGTAGCGGCCGTGCTCGTGGCCGAGCTCGTGCGCGAGCGTGCGCACCGACGCGACGTCGTCGAACCCGACGCCGGAGCCGACGCGCGAGCCGCGCAGCGTCGCGACGTACGCCTGCCCGGTCACGCACGAGCCGTACACGTCGTCGCAGTACGCGGAGCGCGACGTGTTCGGCGCGACGAGCCCGTACCAGTACTCGGTCGGGTGCGCGCCCTCCCGATCACGCATCGAGATCAGCGTCGAGTTCACGGCGCCCCAGTCGACGTTGCCGCCGATGCGCGTGCTCCGGCTCCACGGCACCACCGCGTGCACGCGGAGGTCGACCCGTGCGTACGGGAAGCGGCTCGTCAGCTCGTCCTCGACGCGCGCGAGCTGCATCTCGCTGGTGTCGGGCAGGCGACCCGAGCCATCGGTGTCGTAGCGGAACGGGACGAGCACGACGCTGACCGTGCCGGTGTCCTCGGCGCCGAGCTCGTCCCAGCCGCCGAGCGCCGGGTACTGCGCGTCGGGCGCCTCGGCCTCGGCCGCGCCGCCGATGCCCGCCTCCTCGATGCGCACGCGGAAGCGCACGCCCGGCGCGAGCGCGTCGCCGGGC
>JALYRN010001144.1 GCA_030855295.1 Myxococcota bacterium
GACCGAGCGCGACCGCGGCGACGACCGGATCGAGACGCTCGCGGCGTCCACGCGAGGCCAGCGCGAGCACCGCGCAGCCGACGAGATGCGCGGCGACGATCGCGCCGTGCGAGACGCCGAGCGCCGCGACCGCGTGGAACGGCAGGAAGCCCAGCACGCCGAAGACGATGATCCCGAAGCCCGCGACGATCGCGATCGGCGCGGCGAGCGCGAACGAGCGCGCCTCGAGCCGGGACCACAGCGCGCGGCAGAGCAGCGCCGCGACGGCGCCGAAGATCAGGTACCAGTAGTACGAGGTCACCGGCACACCGAGCCACCGGAACGCGAGGTTCGGATCGGTGTCGAGCCAGCGCCACCAGCCGACCGACACGCCGGCCACGTCGAAGGGCACGTCGATCAGGCACATCGCGAAGCCCGCGAGCAGCGCCTCGACGAGCGGGTGCGCGCGCAAGCGCTCCGCGACCTTCAGGCCGGTGTACATGAAGGTGCCGTAGAGGCCGGTCACGTAGAGCGGCAGCTGCCCGCCGTAGAGCTGGACGGTGAACTGCGCGTGCTCGTAATTGTGCAGGAAATTGAAGGCGATCAGCTCCATCTGCACGCCGTACGAGGTCAGCACGAGCCACTGGAAGAGGTGGCGTCGATCACCGCTCCGATAGGCGCGCACCGCGTGCGCGAGCACCGCGAGCGTGCACGCGAGCACCGCGAGCTCGAGCAGCACGAAGTGCAGCGGCCGCGAGAGCGGATCGCTGATCGCGACGAGCTCACGCGCGTCCATGCTCGTCCTCCCCGTGGATGCTCGCGGGCGCGCCGCGATCGCCGAACACGTCCGCGCCATAGCGACGTCCCTCGCGCCGCGCGGTGTCGTGCAGGAGATCGAAGATCTGGGTGTGGTGCCCGTAGTTGCAGTGGAAGAACACGTGGTGGTCGTCGTGGAAGCGGTTGCCGGCGTGGAGCGGCAGCGGCCAGCGCACGGCGATGCCGCAGTGATCGATCATCCCGATCAGGTACGTGTACGCGACCACGATCACGTAGACCGCCCAGTGCACCGGCACGAGCACTGCGGGCAGCAGCACGACGCCCGTGAACAGCAGGAACTCGAGCGGGTGCACCGCGGTCGTGGTGAACACGACGGGCGCGGTGTAGCGGTGATGCCACCGGTGGATGCGCTTGAACATCCACTCGCGATGCAGGAAGCGATGCGAGTAGTAGAGCCCCGCGTCGATCACGAAGTACGTCGCGAGCGCGCTCGCGAAGAGCCACGGCACGCCGTGCTCGAGCGGATCGAAATACAGCGACGAGCCGCCGCCGCGCGTGACGTGCCACGCGAACGTGCCGCCGATCAGCGAGCCCACCACGATGTTGAAGCCGCCGAGCAGGAACGCGTGCCGCACCATGCGCGGCGGCAGGAAGCGCTTCGGCTGGAGCTTCCAGCGCGCGGCGTCGTCTCGGCGCCGCACGTAGAACGCCCAGTGCACCAGCCCACCGACGCCCCAGAACGTCACGAGCGAGATCGCCATCGAGATCCCGACGCAGATCAGCAGCTCCCCGAGCGACTCGCTCATCGATGCACTCCCCCGGGCCCGGCGGGGATCCTGACGACGCTCACCGGCATCTGTCAATGACACGTGTCAGTGACATGTGTCAGCGGACCTGGAGAGCGCTGCCTGCGCCATACTCGGAGCCGCCATGAAGCCACCCGACATCGCGATCGCGCTTGGACTGACGAGGTGCCGGCACTGCACCGCGGAGTGGATCGGCGAGAGAGGCGGCATCGACGTCGGCGCGCTGATGACGCTTCGCGGCCACGCGGCGCTCGGGCACACGCTGTTCGCGACGCACGCGATCCCGCTCCGCGCCGGCATGTTGATCGAGGAGCGCAGCCCGATGGCCGGAGGCGTCCGGACCGCCACGATCGGAAAGCGGAAGGATCTGCGCTTCGGCGAGCGCGAGCTCGACGCGCGGATCCGCGCTCGCGCGAGCGAGGAGACGGTCGCGCGCGCGCTGCTGCGGGCGTCGGCGCAGAGGCTGCTCGCGCTCGCGCCCGAGGGCGAGCTCGCGGTCGACGATCAGCGCGCGTGGCTCGCCCGGACGAGCGCGGGCTCCCGCGAAGTCTCGGAGCGCCTCCTCGACGGTCTCGTCGAGCTCTCGCGGACGCTCGTCGCGGCACGAGCGATCACGCGCGCCGCGTTCGAGAGCTCGATCGCGCCGGTGTGGAGCGAGGTCGCCGAGCGGTTCGAGCTCGCGTGGAGCCCCGAGCGCTCGACGCTCAGCGGAGAGCGCCGGGGCGTGAAGCTCGAGGCGCGCGTCGACGGAGAGCCGGGGCTGCTCTACACGGAGCTCTACCTCGAGTGGTCCACGCTCGGGCGTGGGCTCGCGATCGATCGCCGGGGCGCGCGCGGCGTCGTGGGCCCGACGGTGTCGGCGCACGAGAGCGCGCCGGTCGAG
>JALYRN010001145.1 GCA_030855295.1 Myxococcota bacterium
AGCCCGATCACGAGCGACTCTGGCACGCGGCGCGGCGAGCCCGAGATCAGCTCGCGCACGCCGCGCGCGCGGCGGTCCGCGCCGCCGCCGGTCCGTCCACGATCAGCGCTTGAGCCCGTGATCCTCGAGGTGCTTCACGCGCGCCCTGCCCGCGTTCTGGTCCTTCGGTCCCGGGCCGTGCGTCTTCTCGGTCGCGAGGCCCCGCTCGCGTCGCTCCTCTTCGTCGGTGCGCATGTCGCCGAGCACCGGCTCGTCGTCCGCCGCCGCGTCGGCCGCGCCCAGCGCAGCGCGCGCGTCGCGCTCACGACGGCGGGCGCGCTCCTCGTTCGACTCGAGCTCGCCGACCGCGCTCGACATCTCGAACCCGTGCTCCTCTCCGGTCGCCTCGTCGTGATCGATCGCCGGTAGCTCGTCGCGCACGCCGACGTGGCTCTCGCTCGCGACGTCTCCGCTCTTCGAGCCGCCCGTCACGCTCGCGGTGCCGCCCTGCGTCGCGACCGACGGCTCGCGGCGCCGCGGCGCGTCCCCGAGCCCGTGCGTTCCGCGCACCCCGCCCAGCGTGTCTGCCGGGTCCTTCGGTCGATTTCCACGCGTCGCCATGCGTACCTCCTCGTGTTCGAAGGAATCGCTGCAGCGCGCATGCCCGCGGACGAGGGTCGCCAGATCGGGCGCTCTCGAGATCGAGACGGGGCGTGTCGCCTCGCGCGTGGCATCGCGCCGCGGCCGGCCGTCGCTCGCGCATCGCACTCGTCGGCGGCGGCGGGCGCGTGCGTTGCTACGAGTCCACGTATGGCGACCCAGACGACTTCCGATCCCCGCACCGCCGGCCCGCGGCCTCCGTTCGACGAGCGGCGCCAGGACTCTCCGGGGCTCGAGTCCGAGATGCGGACGAAGCCCGACTTCGGCGAGGACAGCTACGTCGGCTTCGGTCGGATGATGGGACGTCGCGCGCTGATCACCGGAGGTGACAGTGGCATCGGTCGCGCGGTCGCTCTCGCGTTCGCGCGCGAGGGCGCCGACGTCGCGTTCACCCATCTCCCGAGCGAGCAGCCCGATGCCGAGGAGACCGCGCGCGTGGTCCGCGCGGCGGGTCGCAAGGCCGTGCCGATCACGGCCGATCTCGCCGACCCCGAGGAGTGCGCGCGCGTGGTGCGCGAGGCAGCGAAGGCGCTCGGCGGCATCGACGTGCTCGTCAACAACGCCGCGCACCAAGGGCGGGGCGTCGAGTCGATCGAGTCGCTCGATCCCGAGCGCGTGCTCCAGACCTTCCGCGTCAACATCATCGCGATGTTCCACCTCGTGCGCGAGGCGCTGCCGCACCTGCCGCCGGGGGCCGCCGTGATCAACGTGTCGTCGGTGCAGGCCTATCAGCCGAGCGCGAGCATCCTCGACTACGCCGCGACGAAGGGCGCGATCGTCACGTTCACCAAGGGCCTCGCGGGCGAGCTGATCGAGCGCGGGATCCGCGTGAACTGCGTGGCACCGGGCCCGGTGTGGACGCCGCTGATCCCGCAGTCGTTCGGCGGCGACAGCCTCCGGAAGAACGGCGCTGGCTCCCCGATGAAACGCCCCGCGCAGCCGGCGGAGCTCGCGCCCGCGTTCGTCTTCCTCGCCTGCGACGAGGGCCGCTACGTCAACGGCGAGATCCTCGGCGTGACCGGCGGCGAGCTCCTCGCCTGACTCGAAGGCTGTCTAGAGATCGCGGCTCGCCCGCTCCGGGCGCTGCCGTCCGCGCGCCGGGCGCGCTCCCGTACGCGGGATCGGGGGCGGCACGCTGCTCGGCCGGCGTGGCTGCGCGCGCTCGGGAGCGATCACCCGCTGGGCCGAGTCGAGCATGGTGGAATCGAGCGTATGTGGGTCGAGCTCCTCGATGTCGCTGTCCTCCAGCTCGATCTCGAGATGGTTCTGATTCTCAGCGCTGCGGACGTCGTGTCGCATTCCTGGTCCTCCCGCGCGGGGCCACTGCAGCCCGCGTGCCTGTCGGCCGGCGCACGGATTCGCGCATCGAGCGGAGGCCCGCGTGACCGTTCGCGGAGCGCGCGCAGGGGAAGAAGATCGCACGCGCCCCTCGTGATCGCGGCAGCGGTGCCTAAAGGATCCCGTCGTGGGCGCCGCTGCCGCACTGATATCGCTCGCCGACCATCGGGCTCGCCGCCTGGTGGACCGTCTCCTCTCGATCCAGGAGGAGATCGACCAGTCCGCGCGCCTGCTGCTCGCCGGTCGGCCGTGCGACACCCGGCTCGAGGATCTGCTCGACTCGATGGACCGCACCCTCCGTGAGCTCGCGCGGACCGCCGAGCACGTCGACGCCTTCGCGCTGCGCGAGGCGATCGACGTGACCTGCCGCGCGCACGCCCGCTGGTCGCGCGCGCGCCTCGGCAGCGACGAGGAGCGCTCCGCCGCGGCGGTGTACCTCGAGAGCGTCGACGCCCTCGCCAAGGT
>JALYRN010000266.1 GCA_030855295.1 Myxococcota bacterium
CGCCGGCGTCAGGGAGCGCGACGGCCGGCGCGTCGAGGCCCTGCGCGACGATGCGGTCGAAGTCGAGCGAGGCGACGACGAGGAAGCGCGGCGCGCCGTCTTCGGCCGCGACGCGCGGGGCATAGCTGCCCATGCGCGCGCCGGTCGTGATCTCGAAGCTCGCGCCGGGCATGCCGTCGCCGGTCATCGCCGAGCCCCAGACGTCGAGATCGTCGGTCTGGTAGACGACGGTGTAGGCGTCGGCCTCGCGGTTGTACGCCACGCCGATTCCGTCGCCGCCCTCGAACCCGGCGCTCGCGGCGACCGGGATCACCTCGCCGATCGGCGCGCCGCTCGTGTCGGCGAAGCGTCCCCAGACGTCGTGCTCGCCGGGGCCGATGTGCCATGAGACGACGAAGAAGCGATCGCGCCGCGCGTCGTACGCGAGATCGGGATAGTTCTCGAAGGTGCTCGCGTAGAGCACGTGCTCCTCGCCCAGCGCGCCGTCCGACGCGGTCATCCGGCGCGTCGCGATCGAGCCGCCGCCGGTCACGGGCTCGTACGTCCACGCGATCAGGAAGGTGTCGCCCACCGGGCTGACCGACACGACGGGGAACGCATCGAACGCCTCGCCCGACGAGACGAGCACCTCGTCGCCGAGCGGCACCGCCGCGGCATCGAGCCGTCGCGCGCGCACGTCGAGATCGCCTTCGGTGTCGGCCCACGTCACGACGAACGTCCGAGACGCCTCCGACCACGCCGCCGATGGCGACGACTCCGGGTGCTTCGCTCGCGCCGTCTCGCTGACGCTCACGTCGCCGCTCACGAACGAAGGCGTGCCGTCGGCGTTCGCGCGTACGAGCCGCGCCGAGACGCGCGAGCTCCCGCTCTCTTCCGCCAGCCACGTGACGAGGAACGCGTCGATGCCGGGCGCGTGCACGACGCGCGGCGCGATCGAGCCCTCGGGAGAGCGGGACGGCACGACGAAGGGATCGCCGAGCGGCGTGCCGTCGCGATCGAGGAAGCGCCCCGCGACCGGGTGCAGTGACCACACCACGAGCCAGCGTCCGTTCACCGGATCGAACGCGAGCGCGGGCAGGCGCTTGGTGGGTCCGACGTCCGAGACCACGATGCTCTCGCCGCGTCGCGTCAGCTGCGCGCGCGCGGAGACGGTCGGCGCCAGGACGAAGAGCGCCGCGAGGGCGAGCCATGCGACGCGCATCCGAGAGGTGTGCGCTAGGATCGACACCATCGTCAACGGCGCGCGGATCCCGCGGTCCTCGTGCCTGCGGTTCTCGTTCGCGTGCGGGCGTCGGTCCGCTCGACGCAAGCCGCGCCTCGATCCCGTACGCTCGTCCATCGTGAGGACGGCGTGACGGGTGGCGGTGACGAGCAGCTGGTGGTGCGCGCGGACATTCGCGACGCGCTCGAGAAGAGCTACGCGTAGCTCTGGAAACCGAGCAGCAGCACGTCGTCACGACCGCGCCCTACCTCGCGCTCATGTCGCTCGCCGGTTGCGCTCGTCCTCACGAAGGCCGCCGCGCCGTGACCACAGCGTGCCGCGTCGCGCGCGCGGTATGCTGCGGTCGTGGTCGTGAAGAGAACGACGTCGGGTGCCGGGATCCCGTTCGCCGCCCTGCCGATCCACGCGTTCGAGTCGCCTCGCGCGTTCGAGGCGTGGCTCGCGGAGCACCACGACGGCGTGCCCGCGATCGCGATCCGGCTCGCGAAGAAGGGCTCGGGGATCGCGTCGATCACGTACGCCGAGGCGCTCGAGGTCGCGCTCTGTCACGGGTGGATCGACGGGCAGTCGAAGTCGGAGGGCGAGGCGACGTACCTGCAGCGCTTCGGCAAGCGGAAGTCGAAGAGCCTGTGGTCGAAGATCAACCGAGAGCACGTCGCGCGCCTGATCGCCGACGGGCGGATGCGCGCCCCGGGTCTCGACGAGGTCGAGCGCGCGAAGGCGGACGGCCGCTGGGACGCCGCGTACTCGTCGCCCGCTGCGGCCCAGGTGCCGGACGATCTCGCCGCCGCCCTCGCGAAGAAGCCGAAGGCGCGCGCGTTCTTCGACGCGCTCGATGCCCAGAACCGCTATGCGATCCTCCATCGGCTCGAGACCGCGAAGAAGCCCGAGACGCGCGCCCGCAGGATCGCCACGTTCGTCGAGAAGCTCGCGCGCGGCGAGAAGCTGCATCCCTGAGCAGGGCGCGTCGATGCTCGCTGCCGGGACGGAAGCACTGCGCGCGTAGTCCTCGCAGCGAGGGCGGATCAGGGCCGCGTCATCACGGCGATCGACGACAGCAGCTCACGGCGCGTGTCCGCCGAGATCACGTCGGACGCGGTCACCATGGCGCGCAGGCGCTCGGCGTCGACCGCGGCGAGCGACGCGCCGTGACGAAAGCGCCGCGCCATCCATGCGCGGAGCTGCGCGTCGATGTGCGAGCGCAGTGCGAGGTCACGGATCGGGAGCAGCAGGTGCGCGGGCGCCCAGCCCGAGAGCTGGATCGCGAGGCCGACGGCTCGTCGCCTTACGTGCTCGTGCGGCGACCTCGCATACGCCGCGATGAAGCGCTCGTCGTCGTCGAGCACCTCGCCTGCGAGTGAGGCACCCGCAGCGCGGACCACGCTCGGTCGCGGGTCATCGGCCATCATCAGTCGCGTGTCCCGTGATTGCTGGCGGTCGAGCCGCCGCATCGCGCGGATCGCGGCGCTCGCGATGCGGGCGGAGCGGTCGAGGCACGCCACGAGGAGCTCCCAGTCCTCCGGCGCGCCGATCTCACCGAGCGCGATCACCGTTCCGGTCGTCGGCGCCTCACGCACGGCTCGGCGGACGTGACCAGGGATGTCGAAGGATGGCTCACGCGAGGCGAGCAGCGCTCGCGCGAGCCCGCTCATCGCGGTGGAGGAATCATCGAGGGCGCGCATCAGCAGCCCGTGCACGACGTCGACGTCCTCGCTCCGCGCCGCGATCATCAGGGCGATCGCGCGCACGCGACCCACCGGGTCGCGGAGGAGACGCGCGACCAGTCGCCCGAGCTCCGGGTCGTCGGGTGCATGCGAGGTCGCGCGCTCGAGCGCTCGGGCCGCGCGGAGCCGGACGCCGAGGTCACGATCGTCGAGATGAGTCGCGAGACGGCGACCAGTGAGGTGACCGGTCTGCTCGAGCAGCTCGAGGCAAGCCGCACGAACGGAGCGATCGGCGTGCGCCGTGCCGTGTCGATGCACGAGCTCCGGGTCGCTGGCGAGACGCGCGCGCACTCGCGCGACGAGGGCGCGCTGATCCACTCGGCCGAAGCGCTGTAGGCGCTCGAACAGCGGGAGCAGCTCCACGAGCGTGGTGGTGGTCGTGCCCCCGTCGTCGCGGAGCTGCTCCGCGGTCATGCGCTCGGCCCGCGCCCGGACCGGCGCGACCCAGTCGAGCGTGCGCGCAACGACCCACGGCAGCGACGCGCGGTCGCGCGGATCGAGCGCGGTCAGCGCCAGCTCGCGCACGTACCCGTCGCGATGGATCGACAGCAACGCGGGCGTGATCGGATCCGTGGCATACGCGAGCAGGCCGGGAGCATCGTCCGCGTCGAGGCTCCACCACCGGCGCCAGTAGAGCTGCGGGAGCCAGAACGGCGAGCTGCGAGCGAGCTGCTCGAGCGTTGGGAGCTCGACCGGAGGAACGCGCGCGATGGCGGCCGCCAGTGCAATCTCCGCGGCGCGAGCCACGCGAGCGCAGCCGCCCTCGTGCGCGTCCGCGCGAATCGATGGAGCGGGCCACGAGCGCGCCACCAAACACGGCAGCAGCGCTGGCACGACCGTCGTGGCCGGCGCGCCCGTGAGCCTCGCGATGCCCTCCTCCGCGCGCTCCACCGCGGCGGCATCGCGTGGATCGAGCCGCACGAGGGCGGACACGACGTGCTCGCTCTCGGGTGTGGCGCTCATCTCCGGGAGGATGCGCGCCAGGGCTCGCGTGCGCACGGCAACCCACGCGGCGTCGCGGGATCGCATGGAGAGCCGCGCACACGCGAGCAGCACGAGCGGCAGTCGCCCCGACCGCCAGCGTCGGTATGCGCCGGCGCGCCTGGAGCCCGGCGATGTCATCGATTCTCCACGACTCCGCGACGGGTCCGCCGCGCGCCGAGCGGACGATGCTCGGCGTGCGCGGACATGCAGCCAGCGATGGGAACTCCCGCGGCGCGATCGGCGCCGCGCTCGCGCTCTGTCTGTTCATCGGGCTCACGTACGGCGGCGCGTACGTGTGGGCCCGCGCCACGCATCGGCTCGTGCACTACGACGGCGGCTGCACCGGCTGCGATCGCGTGCGCGCGCCGGCGTCGTACTACGGGGCGGGGCCCACGCCGTTCGAGCTCGTGTTCGCGCCACCGGCGTGGGCGGAGGGAAAGCTCCACTCCTTCCCGTTCTGGCGCTGACGATGGCGCCCGCGCGCCGAGCCGTCAGCGCACGAGCTCGGGCCGCCCGCCTCGATCAGATCGGGCACTCGCTGGCCGGGATCTCTCCGCGGTTGTTGCCGTCGCGGCACTCGAAGACCGCAGGGGCGCGATGGTACGTGTCTCGCGGGCGGGCCGGCATCTGGTAATATTCCCCCTGCATGCCGCGCCTCCCCGACCTTCGGGTTCTGCTCGTCGACGATCACGACGACGGCCGCGAGATCCTCGCGATCTTCCTCGAGCACGAGGGCGCCACCGTCCTTCAGGCGCGCGACGGCGCGGAGGCGCTCTCGCTGGTGCGCGCCGGGCCCGTCGACGCGGTGCTCGCCAACCTGCACATGCCGAAGCTCGACGGGCTCGAGCTGATCCGCGCGCTGCGGAGCGAGGCCGGCGTGGCCGCGAGCGTGCCCGCGATCGCGATCTCGGGCGATGTCCGCGCGGGCGAGTCGCCGGAGCTCGCGGGCGCCGGCTTCTCCGCGTTCTTCTCGAAGCCGCTCGATCTCGATCGCATGCTCGGCGTGCTCAGCGGGCTCGTCGTCCCCCCGCGCTGAGCTCCCCGGCGCTGAGTCCCCCGGCGCTGAGCGGCTCGCTGCGAGCGCCTCGGCGGGGCAGCGTCCACCGCACCGTCGTGCCGTTCTTCGCGTCGGACTCCAGCTCGAGTCGGCCCGCGTGCGCCGCCGCGATCTCGCGCGCGATGTAGAGCCCGAGGCCGCTCCCCTCGCGCCCGGTGTGCGCGCCCCGCCAGAACGGCTCGAAGATGCGCGGCAGCAGCTCTTCGGGGATCGGTACGCCCGCGTTCCAGACGTCGATGCGCACGCCGTGCTCGTCCCCCGACGCCGTGACGCGCACCGGCTGCGACGGATCGCCGTAGCGCAGCGCGTTCGAGAGGAGGTTGCTGACTCCCTGCGCGATCCGCGCCGCGTCCCAGTCGCCGTGGAGCTCACCGTGCGCGACCAGCTCGATGAGGCGCGACGGGTACGCCGCGCGCGTCTCCTCGACGAGCTGCGCCAGCACCACCCCGAGATCCACCCGCGAGGTCTCGATCGAGAGCGTGCCCACGCCGCGCATGCGCGCGACGTCGAGCAGGTCCGCGACCATCCGCGCCATCGCGTCGACCGAGCGCTGCATGCGCTCGGTGACGCTCCGCTCGCCCTGACCGAGCGTTCCGTGCGCGAGCAGGAAGTCGGTGCCGATGCGGATCGCGTGCAGCGGGTTCCGCAGATCGTGCGACACCATCCCGATCGCGCGATCCCGCTCGCCGTCGTCGCGCCCCCGCTGCGCGCGCGCGCTCTCGCTCGCCGCGGTCGCGACCGCCTCCGCGAACGCGCTCTCGATCACCTGCTGCGCGATCGCGTCGAGCACGACGCCGTGCGCCGCGAGCGTCTCGAGGATCACGCGGCGCAGCTGGAAGAGCTCGCGCAGCACCTCGTCGATCGCGTACCCGTGCGCGAACCGCTCCTCCGCATGGATGCGCGCGTAGGGCATCTGCCAGGCGTCGTGTCCGAGCTGCTCCGGTGAAGCGCCGGGCTCGCACGCCGCCTCGAGCGCCGCGCCGAGACGCTCGAGCAGCACTGGCGCATGGTCGATCCACTTCGACTCCGGCATCGTGCGCGCCGCCGGCAGGCGCGGATCACCGAGGACACGCTCCCGCCACGCCGCGATCAGCGCGACGCGCTCGCCGTCGACGAAGCGCGCAACGTCGCGCGCGGGGCATTGGTCGTCGGTCGTCGGTCCTGGATCGCGCATGCAACCCTCCTCGCCGCGCTCGCTGACTGGGAGCGCTCTTCTCACGGCGCCGCGGCTCGGCGACCGAGCGTGGTGTTCGCTCGGCAAGCATCGCGGCTGGGTGATCGTGGTCTCGGAGACCTCGCGGTCTCGACGGCGTGCTCTGCAGACCGCACGCCATCCGGTGATCACTCGCGTTTCCCGTTCACAAGAGTGGCTGAGCGTCGCACCTGAGCGGTGATGCCCGGCCACGAGGCGCACTGCCACGATGCTCCGCACAGTCGATCGCGCTCGCGAAGCCGATCCCGCGCGCCCATGCTCGATCGTCCTGCATGACCCGCGCATCTTCGCCGTCGAGCTGTCCGTGCGGCAGCGCGCAGACCTACGCGAGCTGCTGCGAGCCCTTCCACCGCGGCGCCGAGCCGCCCGATCCCGAGCGCCTCGTCCGCGCGCGGTTCGCCGCGTTCGCGTGCGGAGAGCACGCGTTCCTCTACCGCACGCTCCATCCCGATCACGACGATCGCGCGCGCTCCGAGCGAAGCTTCCGCGAGGGCCTCGCGAAGAGCGCGCGACGCGCCCGCTATCGCGCGCTGCGCATCCTCGACCGAGACGGCCCCGACGCCGACGGCACCTGGCGCGTGCTGTTCGCGGTATCAGCGGCGATGGCAGGACGAGAGGCGTCGTTCGTCGAGCTCTCGAGCTTTTTGCGCGACGACGCGGGCTTCCGGTACATCGGCGGCCGCATCTTGCCGGCGAGCGCGCGAATCGACCTCGATACCCTTACGATCGCCCGTTTTCTGGGCCTCTGACGGGGGCTCGTTTCCGCTGGACGGTGCTCGTACACGCACACTGCCGGAGTCACCAACTCGCGTCGCTCCTACTTCCTGCTACACCTTCCCGCTCTGATGACGAACGAAGCCGGATTTGCGGACGTTCTCGACCCGGCTCTCGTGGCGGCGCTCGAGGAAAAAGGTTTTACTGCGCTCACGCAGGTGCAGCGTGCTGTGCTCGATCCGGCGGCGGCCGGGCGGGATCTGCGCATCAGCTCGCAGACGGGCTCGGGCAAGACGGTCGCGATCGGCTTCGTGCTGCACGAGCTGGTCGCCGCCGAGCGCACCGATCCCAAGGCGGGCCCGGCTGCGCTGGTGATCGCGCCGACGCGCGAGCTCGCGCGCCAGGTCGAGAGCGAGCTGTCGTGGCTGTACGCCAAGATGGGCGCGCGCGTCGCGACGATCACCGGCGGCGCCAGCTACCGTGACGAGCACCGCGCGCTCGCGGCCCGGCCCCACGTGGTGGTCGGCACGCCCGGTCGCATCATCGATCACCTCGATCGCGGCACGCTCGACGTCAGCTCGGTCGGCGCCGTCGTCCTCGACGAGGCCGATCGGATGCTCGACCTCGGCTTCCGCGAGGCGCTCGAGTCGATCCTCGCGCGCACCCCGGAGACGCGCCGCACCCACCTGGTGTCGGCGACCTTCGCCGACGACGTGCGCCGCCTCGCCGATCGCGTGCAGAAGCGCGCGATGCACGTCGAGGGCACCCGCCTCGGCGCCGCGAACGTCGACATCGAGCACATCGTGCACATGGTCGATCCGCGCCAGCGCTTCGACGCGGTCGTCAACCTCCTGCTCGCGCACCATGACGCGCGCACGCTCGTCTTCGCGCGCACCCGCGCCGACGTCGCCGACATCGCCGAGAGCCTCTCGGAGGCCGGCTTCGGCGTCGCGCCGCTCTCGGGCGAGATGGAGCAGCGCGAGCGCAGCCGCGCCCTGTCGGCGTTCAAGCGCGGCAGCGTGCGCGTGCTGGTCGCGACCGACGTCGCGGCCCGCGGCCTCGACGTGCAGGACGTCACGCTGGTGCTCCACGTCGAGCCGCCGACCGACGCCGACTCGTACACGCACCGCAGCGGCCGCAC
>JALYRN010000267.1 GCA_030855295.1 Myxococcota bacterium
GGTCCCGGCGGCGGTCCGCCCGGCGGCGGCCCACCCGGCGCGCCGGGCTTCGGCGCCGCGACGCCCGTCATCATCATCGTGCCCTTGAACTTCGAGCCAGCGGCCTTGGGCTTGAGGGCGGTCGCGCACGCGACGCACTGGGTCGCCGTGTCGGTGTTCGGTTTGCCGCAATTCGGACAGAAGACAGTCACGTGGCGCCTCCCAAGGGGATGTGTTCTCCCCGCGCAGGATCGAGCTCCTCGACAGCCGTCCGGTGCTCGATCGCGCGTGGAGCCTACACGCGGATCCTCGGCGATGGGAAGCCTCTAATCACGCGCTCCGAGCGGCCGTGCGACCGCGGTCCCTGACGCTTGACAGCCGCGAGTCACCAGCCTAGCGTCCGGCCGCCCGAAGGCCCCCTCGTGCGCATCGCGCGAGCGCGCCTCACGAGCGCCACGCGTCGCCACGCCGACGGTCGCTCGCGCAGAGGGCCCGGCCGCATTGTTTGGGATGAGCACGATGGCCTTCACCCTCTCCGCAGAGCACGAGAAGCTCGTCGACGATCTGGTCGCCCGCTACCCCACGAAGCAGGCCGCCTGCATCCCGGTGCTCCACCTCTGCCAGAAGCAGATCGGCTGGGTCAGCCCGGAGATCGTCGACTTCGTCGCGGCCCGCCTCGGCATGGCCACCAGCGAGGTGAAGGGCGTCGTGACCTTCTACACGATGTACCACCAGCACCCGCCGGGGAAGCACACGATCTGGGTGTGCCGGACGCTCTCCTGCGATCTGATGGGCGCCAAGACGATCCAAGAGCATCTCGAGCGACGGCTCGGCTGCCACGTCGGACAGACCAGCCCCGACGGCGCCTTCACGCTGAAGAAGGCGGAGTGCCTCGCGGCCTGCGGCTACGGCCCGATGGTGCAGGTCGACGAGACCTTCTACGAGAACCTCACCGTCGAGAAGCTCGACGCGATCCTCGATCGCGTCGCGCGCGGTGAGACCCCGACCCAGGAAGAGAGCGCCTGGGTCCCCAACGAGCCCGCCCCGACCGGCGTGAGCTCGACCTGACACGACCGCTCGCGACCGCTCGCTCCCGGTGGACGAGGAGCGTACGCGGCGAGGAAGCTGTGGGCTCCAAGACATGCCGTCGTACCGCAACATCCTGAGCAACCGCTACACGCTGCCGCGCAGCTGGACCCTCGAGGCCGCAGAGCGCGCGGGCGCGTATCAGCAGGCGCGCAAGGCGCTGACCTCGATGACGCCCGACGCGATCAAGGCGGAGGTCAAGGCCGCCAACATCCGCGGTCGCGGCGGCGCCGGCTTCCCCGCGGGCATGAAGTGGGGCTTCCTCGCGCCGAAGAAGGAAGGCCAAGAATCCTACCTCGTGATCAACGCCGACGAGGGCGAGCCCGGGACCTTCAAGGACCGGACGATCATGGAGAAGGATCCGCACCGCCTGATCGAGGGGTGCATCATCTCCATGTACGCGATCGGCGCGCACAAGTGCTGGATCTACGTGCGGTGCGAGCTGGTGCTCTCGATCGCGCGGCTCGAGGCGGCGATCCGGGAGTGCCACGCGCGCGGCTTCCTCGGCAAGCGCCCCTTCGGCAAGGATCACGAGCTCGAGATCCACGTCCACCCGGGCGCCGGCGCGTACATCTGCGGCGAGGAGACGTCGCTGCTCAACTCGCTCGAGGGCAAGCGCGGCGAGCCGCGCCTGAAGCCTCCGTTCCCGGCGATCAAGGGCGCCTTCGGGATGCCGACGATCGTCAACAACGTCGAGACGATCGCGGCGGTGCCCGACGTGGTCTCGATGGGCGGGGAGGCCTGGAGCAACATCTCGCTGCTGCCCCCGGAGATGAAGGACGGCGGCACGCGCCTCTACGGCGTCAGCGGCCACGTGAAGCGACCCGGCGTGTACGAGGCGCCGGTCGGCATCACGCTGCGCGAGCTGATCTACGACTTCGGCGGCGGCATGCTGCACCCGGAGCGTCCGCTCAAGGGCGTGATCCCCGGCGGATCGAGCACGCCGATCCTGCGCGAGCAGGACAAGGTCGAGGCCAAGGATCCGAAGCACCCGCTGCACCCGTGGCACGGCAAGTCCCACCTCGATCTGCCGATGGGCGTCGACACGTATCGCGGCATCGGCACGATGCTCGGCACCTGCTGCGCGATCGTCATGGACAGCTCGGTCAGCATGGTCGAGGCGTCGCGCAACCTGATGAAGTTCTACGCGCACGAGTCGTGCGGGCAGTGCACGCCGTGCCGCGAGGGCACCGGCTGGCTCGCCGACGTCCTGAACCAGATCGCCGCGGGGCGCGGCAAGCCGAGCGACGTCGATCTGCTCGTCGACATCTCGAACAACATGATGGGCAACACGATCTGCGCCCTCGCAGACGGCACGGCGATGCCGATGCTGGCGTTCGTCCGGAAGTTCCGGAAGGAATTCCTGGACGCCGCGCAGAAGGGGCTGCCCTCGAGCGCGCGCCTCGACGAGGCGGTGCGCTCACAGCTCACGACGCGTCCGGAGGCGGCATGAGCACGTCTGGCGAGATCCTCTTCCTGGTCTGCGGGTTCGCGGCGGTGATCGCGGCGGTGCTGGTCGTCACGCTGCAGAACCCGCTGCGCTCGGCGATCGCGCTGCTCGTGCACGTGCTCTCGCTCGCGGGCCTCTATCTCACGCTGCACGCCGAGCTGCTCGCGGCGATCCAGGTGATCGTGTATGCGGGCGCGGTCGTCGTGCTCTTCGTGTTCGTGATCATGCTGATGGGCCCCGGCGCGATGGAGAAGCGCACCGACACGCGCGGCTGGGTCGTGAAGACGTTCGGCGCCGGCATGATCGTGCTGGTCGCGGGCGCGATCGCGTTCACCGTCGGCAAGGCGGTCGCGCCCGTCGGGCTCGCGCTGCCGCTCGGCTTCGGCACGGTCAGCGCGCTCTCGCACGCGATCTTCCGGGACTCGGCGATTCCCTTCGAGCTGGTGTCGATGCTCCTGCTCGTCGCGGTCATCGCGGCGATCTCCACGGCGCGCGGGCGCACGCCGGAGGAGAAGGACCTCGTCGATCCGCTCGCGGCCCGCAAGTTCGCGGATCGGCCGTTCGCCGGTGACGCAGCCGCGCCGCTGCTCAACCCCGCCAAGATCTCGACGGTCGGGCAGGGGGCGCTGGTCGGGAGCACGCCGGGCCAGAGCGCCCACGACGACGACGACGACGACGATCACGACGACGGCGAGCCGACCGCGGCCGAGTGAGAAGGGGAGCAGGACGATGGAGATCGGGCTCGGTACCTACCTGGCGCTCGCCGCGGTCCTCTTCGGGGTCGGCGCGCTCGGGTTCCTCACGCGGCGCAACATCCTGCTCCAGCTCATGTCGATCGAGATCATGCTGAACTCGGTCAACCTGACCCTCGTCGCGTTCAACCGCTGGAATCCGACGTCGCACACGGGCCAGGTGTTCGCGTTCTTCGTCATCGCAGTCGCGGCCGCCGAGGCCGCCGTCGGGCTCGCGATCTTGATCGCCGTGTATCGGCTCAAGAAGTCGATCGAGAGCGATCGCGCCGACCTGCTCCGCAACTGATCTCGAGAGTGAGCTGAGCGCATGGACTTCGACTTTCACCGGCCCACCGAAGCGCCGATGCTCCTTTGGATCGTGCTGCTGCCGCTGTGCGGCGCGATCATCAACGGCCTCTTCGGCCGCGGCGCGAACAAGACGCTGATCAGCGGAGTCGCCGTCGGCACCGTCGCGATCTCGTTCCTGCTCGCGCTCTACTGCTTCGTCACGCTGCTGATGGCGGGCGGCGTCGAGGAGCACGCGGCGACGAACCCGGCGATCACGTTCGATCTCTATCGCTGGTTCTCGGTGACGGCGGGCGACGCGTCGGTCCCGGTCAACGTGCGCTTCACGATGGACCACCTGAGCGGCCTGATGGCCGTGATGGTCACGGGCATCGCCGCGCTGATCCACGTGTACTCGACCGAGTACATGGGAGAGGACCCGTCCTACTCCCGGTTCATGACGTACTTGAACCTGTTCACGGCCTCGATGCTGATCCTCGTTCTCGCCTCGAACATCCCGCTGATGTTCGTCGGCTGGGAGGGCGTGGGGCTCTGCTCGTACCTGCTGATCGGGTTCTGGTACACGAACCCGGCGTACGCCGCGGCCGGGCGCAAGGCGTTCGTCGTCAACCGCATCGGCGACTTCGGCGTGCTGATCGGCGCGTTCATCCTGCTGTCGGCGACGCGCTCGTTCGAGTTCAGCGAGATCAACGAGCGCATCGCGCAGTACGGCGGTCGCGCGCTCGAGGTCGGCGGCGGCACGATCGGCGTGACGATCGCGGGCGCGGCCGCGCTCTTCCTGTTCCTGGGGTGCGCCGGCAAGAGCGCACAGATCCCGCTCTACGTGTGGCTGCCCGACGCGATGGCCGGCCCGACGCCGGTCTCCGCGCTGATCCACGCGGCGACGATGGTCACGGCGGGCGTGTACCTCTGCGCGCGCCTGTCGCCGGTCTTCATCATGAGCGACACGGCGATGGCGACCATCGCGGTCGTCGGCTCGCTGACCGCGCTGCTCGGTGCGTCGATCGGCGTCGTGCAGACGCAGATGAAGAAGATCCTGGCCTACTCCACGGTGAGCCAGCTCGGCTTCATGTTCGCGGCGGTCGGCAGCGGCGCGTTCGCGGCCGGCATGTTCCACGTGTTCACGCACGCGTTCTTCAAGGCGTGTCTGTTCCTCGGCGCCGGCTCCGTGATGCACGCGATCCACGCGCACGGCGACGCCGACATCCGCTATCTCGGCGGCATGCGGAAGTACATGCCGCGCACCCACGTGACGTTCGCGATCGCGTGCGCGGCGATCGCGGGCTTCCCGCTCCTGAGCGGCTTCTTCTCGAAGGACGAGATCCTCTTCGGCGCGCTCGAGGCGACGCACCACCTGAGCCCGTGGGTCGGCTGGTTCGTGTTCGGCACGCTGTCGCTCTCGGCCTTCCTGACCGCGTTCTACATGTTCCGGCTCTACTTCCTGACGTTCTGGGGCGACTTCCGCGGCGGGCATGCGCCGGGCGAGGCGCACGGCGACGCGCACGGAGAGGCGCACGAGCCGCACGAGTCGGGCGACGCGGTGACGATCCCGCTGATGGTGCTCGCCGCGGGCGCCGTGCTCGCGGGCTACCTCGGTCTGCCGCACTGGCTCGGCGATGCATTCGGCGTGCACTGGAGCTGGTGGGGCCCGTGGATGACGGGCCACGGCGAGGACGCGGGCGCGGTCGCGCGCTGGGTCGTCGAGGGCGGCCCCGAGCCGGTCTGGTACGGACCGGTCGCGATGGCGGTCGGCACCGCGGTCGGCCTCGGCGGATTCGGCCTCGCGTGGGTCTGGTACAAGGACAAGGACGCGGTCGACGTCGCGCGCGAGGCGCTCGTCGTTCGCGTCGCCGTGGTGCTCGGCGCGATCGGACTGCTCGCGCTCTGCGTGCCGCTCACGCTGGGACTGCCCGAGACGATCGGCACCGTGCCGATGATCGCGAAGATCCTCGCGCTCGTGCTGCTGGCGTCGATCGCGATCTTCGCGCTGGTCGTCGGCGCAAACCCGAAGAGCGACATCCACCGCTGGGCGTTCGACAAGTGGCGCGTCGACGAGCTCTACGGCGCGACGCTGCTCGCGCCCTTCCGCGGCCTCGCGGTCGTGAGCGCCAACATCGATCGCATCTTCGTCGACGGGCTGATCACGTGGGTCCCGGCGCAGCTCTCGAGGGCGTCCGGCTGGGCGGTGACGCGCGCGCAGAACGGCGTGATCTACGCCTACACCGTCTCGTTCATGGTCGGCGCAGCCGCGCTGATCTGGTGGTTCTCGTATCCGCACACGCAGCTGACGGCCGAGGCCGACGCGGCGACCGTGACGTGGCGCGCGGACGAGGGCCCCGGGTACGAGTACCGCTGGGACTTCGACGGCGACCGCGAGTGGGACACCGAGTGGTCCACCGAAGGCACCGTCGTGCACGAGTACGGCGGCGACGACGAGTTCTACGGCATGGTGGGGATCCTCGAGGCGGGCGGCATGCAGGGGCTCGAGACGATCGAGATCCCGCTCTCCGAGGACGCCGCGGGCCTGCCGCTCGACACCTTCCCCGCCGACTGGGCGCGTGCGCCCGCCGAGGGCGAGGAGGTGCCCGTCGATCCGGTGCCGCCCACCGTGCGGATCGAGGAGGGCCACGTCGTGGTGACCGCGAACGACGCGCTCGCCAGCTCCGGCGGACGGACGGCGCGCGCCGACGACGACACGTTCGAGCTCTCGCCGGGCGACACCATGCGCCTCGGCATCGCGACGCTGCGCATCGCGGTCCGCGTGCGCGGTCGCGTCGAGGTCCGCAACGCGTTCGGGAACCTCACCCGCGCGACCGAGGAGCTCACGGTGCGCGTGCCGCACACCGAGCTCGAGCCGATCGCTTCCATCCGGACCGGCGCCGCCGCCCGGCAGCATAGGGCCGTTCGATGAGCCGCCTTCTCTCGCTCCTGCTGTTCATCCCGCTCTTCGGAGCGCTGGTGATCGCGTTCATGCCCCGCCAGTGGGTGAACGGGATCCGCCGCATCTCGATCGGCTTCATGCTGGTCGAGCTCTTCGTCTCGACCTGGCTCCTCGATGCCGACTACAGCACCGCGGCGTACCAGTTCGTCGAGCGCGCGGAGTGGATCCCGGCGTTCGGCATCCGCTACGAGCTCGGCGTCGACGGCATCTCCCTGTGGCTCGTGCTGCTGACGACGCTGCTGACGCCGATCGCGCTCTGGGTCTCGTGGGGCTCGATCACCACGAAGATCAAGGAGTACGCGGTCGCGTTCCTGCTGCTGCAGGTCGGGATGATCGGCGCGTTCCTCGCGCTCGATCTCTTCCTGTTCTACGTGTTCTGGGAGCTGATGCTGGTACCGATGTACCTGATCATCGGCGTGTGGGGCGGCAAGGATCGCATCTACGCGGCCGTGAAGTTCTTCCTCTACACGATGCTCCCGTCGCTGCTGATGCTCGTCGCGATCCTCTACCTCGCGACGCGCTATCACGGGCTCGCGGTCGCGGCCGGGCTCCCCGCCGAGATGCAGTGGTCGTTCTCGCTCGCCGACCTGCGCCACGTGGTGCTGAGCTTCGACGAGCAGGTCTGGCTCTTCTTCGCGTTCGGCCTCGCCTTCGCGGTGAAGGTCCCGATGTTCCCGTTCCACACCTGGCTGCCCGACGCGCACGTCCAGGCGCCCACGGGTGGCTCGGTGATCCTGGCGGCGGTGCTGCTGAAGCTCGGCGGCTACGGGTTCATCCGCTTCGCGATGCCGCTCTTCCCGTACGCGGCGCACTGGGTGGGCCCCACGCTCGCGGTGTTCGCGGTGATCGGGATCATCTACGGCGCCGTGTGCGCTTGGGTGCAGCGCGACGTGAAGAAGCTCGTCGCGTACTCGTCGGTGAGCCACCTCGGGTTCGTGATGCTCGGCATCTTCTCGATGACGCCGGGCGGCGTCGCGGGCGCGGTGCTGCAGATGATCGCGCACGGCGTGTCGACCGGCGCGCTCTTCATCCTGGTCGGCGTCATCTACGACCGGCGCCACACCCGCGACCTCGCCGACTTCGGCGGGCTCGCGAAGGTGATGCCCTGGTACGCGGTGTTCTTCGTCGTGATCACGATGAGCTCGGTCGGTCTGCCGGGGACCAACGGCTTCATCGGCGAGTTCATGATCCTCAGCGGCAGCTTCCTGTCGGACCAGCTCTCGGCGTGGGGCAAGGTCTTCGCGTTCTTCGCGGCGACCGGCGTGATCCTCGCGGCCGTCTACATGCTGCACGCGGTGCTGAAGATGTTCTGGGGCCCCCTCGACAAGAAGGAGAACGCCGTCCTCGGCGACATGAACCGCCGTGAGGTCGTCGCGCTCGTCCCGCTCGTGATCGCGGTGTTCTGGATGGGCCTCTTCCCCACGACGTTCCTGGACTCCATCGAGCCCGCCGTGACCCAGATGATCACGGACTACGACGTGCGGTGGAACGCCGACTACGACGACGACTCGCCGCGTCTCCTTCCCTTCCCCGAGCTCGCGCCCGCGGAGGGTGAGCTC
>JALYRN010000268.1 GCA_030855295.1 Myxococcota bacterium
CTCCGGGCCGAGCTCGATGCGATCGCGCAGGCGCACGGCGACGAGGCGATCGCAGCGATCCGCGCGGCCGACGTCGAGCGGATGATCCGGGCTCTCGCAGGGGAGGGCGACGATCGTGCGCGCGCCCAGGCAGTCGGCGCGTTCCGGCGCTCGCTCGAGCGCTGGGGCGCGATCGATGGAGATCGTCGCGTCGCGCCGGAGATCGTGGTCCGCGCGCTGTTCGCCGCGCGATGGAACGCGGTGCACGGGCGTGCGCTCACCGAGGGGCTCGGGCCCGTGCACCTGCGCGCGTACCACGGGTGGCTCGCGCTCGAGGCCGACACCGCGCCGAGCGCGATGCGAGAGCGCGCGATCGACGCCTACCGCGAGGCGGGTGGCGCGTGGGCCGACGAGGCGCGCGGTGTCCTCGCGTGGCGCGGGGGCGCGTTCGACGAGGCCGCGTCCGCGTTCGCCCGCGCGCACGAGGAGAGCGGCGTCGTACGCCTCCGCAACCACGCGCTCGCGGCGGCGCTCGCGGCGTCTGCGATCACCGACTGAAAGCGGTGGCCGGGGGGGACAAGCTCGGCGCTTTCGTCGTAGACTGGGCGCTTCGCGCGGGGCACCGAGGCGGCGCGTCGAGCAGGGTCGCGGCGTCGAGCAGGGTGGATGGGGAGAGCCGATGCGTTTCGATCTGAGGAAAGCGCTCTTCATCCTCCCGAACTTCATCACGCTCCTCAGCATCTTCTGCGGTTTCTACGCGATCGTCGTCTGCACGACGGCCAACGGCTCGAGCGGGGAGACCAGCGGCGAGGACTTCTATCTCAGCGCGCTGCTGATCGTCTTCGCGATGTTCTTCGACGTGCTCGACGGCCGCGTCGCGCGCCTGACGAAGACGCAGAGCGCGTTCGGCGTGCAGATCGACTCGCTCGCCGATCTCGTGTCGTTCGGCGTCGCGCCGGCGATCCTGGTCTACCGCTGGTCGCTCCACGCGATCGGCTTCGCCGGCGTGCTCGTCGCGTTCGCGTACGTCGCCGGCGGGGCGATCCGGCTCGCGCGCTTCAACGTGCTGACGACGGCGCCGAGCGGCGCGCCGAAGAAGCCGGGCAAGTACATCCTCGGCCTGCCGATCCCCGGCGCGGCCGGGCTGCTCGTGTCGATCGTCGTCGCGAACTTCGCGGTGACCGGCAGCCTCCAGAGCGCGCCCGAGCTGATCGTGGGGGTCGTGATCGCGCTCGCGTTCTTCATGGTGAGCACGGTGTCGTTCCGGTCGTTCAAGGACATCCGGCTGAGCTGGCGGAGCGTGAGCTTCGTGGTGCTGACGGTGGCCTCGAGCGCCGTCGTCGCGGTGGTGTTCCATCCCTCGTTCGCGCTGGTCTGGCTGATCGTCGGGTACGTCGCGATCGCGGTGGTCGAGACGACGATCGACATCTCGCGCCGCGCGGCGCGCCTCGCCGCAGGCAAGCGCGCGCCGGCCGATGCGGCGGCGCAAGAAGAAGAGCGCCACAGCGTCGCCTGAGCGACGCGATCGCGCCGAGATCATGCGTCGTCATACGGAAGCCCTCGTCGTGTCGCTCGCGCTCGCGCTCGCGTCCTGCGGGACCGAGGCCGAGGGGCCGGCGCTCGAGCGCAGCTGTCGCGGCGAGCGCGTGCTCGAGTGCGACCCCCACGAGTACACCGCGATCCGCAGCGCGAGCCTGACGCCGGAGCGACTGCGTCCCCTCGATCCGGCGGGACGCGCGACGGTGCGCGTCGAGCTCGAGGCGTGCGAGATGCGTCCGGGCTCGGCCGAGGTGCAGATCCTCGCGCTGTTCCCGCGCGATCCCATGGCGTCGGGCGATGCCGGCGCGGAGGGCGTGCGCGTGGTCGATCTCGGCATCGCCGTGAGCGACGACGGAACCAACGGCGATGCGACCGCGAACGATGGCGTGATCGAGCAGCTGCTCGGCAATCCGTTCGGGCGCGAGATCCCCGGCGACAGCGACATCACGCTGCGCTTCGTGCCGGTGCTCGGCGGCTGTCAGGGCGATCCGATCGAGGTGCCGTACCACACCGGGACGCGCTTCGAAGCGGTCCCCTGATCGAGAGCCGGTTGTCCACCGGGAACGACGCGCCGCGATGCTGGCCCTGACTGATGGCGCACACGCTCGCGTCAGCGGGCGCGACGGTGCGGGTTCTCGTACACGCTGATGATCGGCACGCCGTCGTAGGTCAGCACGTAGACCGGATCGACGCGCCCGAACGCGACCCAGATCTGGTAGTCGACCTCCACGAAGTGATCCTCGTGGTGCACGATCGCGTAGTCCGCGCTCGCGAGATCCCAGCTCGCGCGGATGTCGTCGCGCAGCTGGCCATCGCGCTGGAGCATGCGCCAGGCGGTCGGCACGGTGTCGCAGATCCACACGCTGCCGCGCTCGGGCACGTGCTCGTTGAGCCACGGCGTGAGGCTCCCGGTCGTGAAGCCCCAGAACTGCCGCATCATCCCGAGGTCCGCGGCGCCGGGCACGCCTCCCGCGGAGAAGTTGTAGAACGAGAGCCCGAACGGGTGGCTGTGCACGGTGTCGATCGCCGACGGCGCGAGCAGCACCGCCGCGGCCGCGGCGTACGCGAGACGCGGCGAGGCGCCTCGTCCCCGGAGCGCGCGCTCGATGACGCCGCCGAGCGCCCGCGCGACGTGCACGAACGCGATCCCCGCGAAGATCGCGAGGAACACCCAGCCCGCGATGAAGTGCTTGGTGCCACCGAAGATCGGTGAGCTCGGCAGCGCGATCACGATCATCGGCGTGATCATCGAGCCGAACGCGAGCACGTCGGTGCGCTGTCGATCGGCGAGAGGTCGCCCGTGGGGCCACACGCGATCGACGATCCACGGCGGCACCAGCGCGCGCGCGCGCAGCCCGATGCCGGCGAGCGCCAGCAGCAGCGTCGCGAGCGGCACGGTGAAGAGCGTCGTCACGAACGGATACGACATCGGCCCCGGCGGGCCGAAGTAGGTCCGTCCGAGGTACGCAATGTTGTAGTGCACGTGGTTCAGGTGGAACGACGCGTACTCCGAGAAGCGCGCCGCGGTGTCGGCCCACAGCCACGGCCAGAGCGCGACGAAGAGCACGGGCCCGAGCGCGCCCATCGCGATCAGCCACCACGGCACGTAGGTCGTGACCGCGCCCTTGCCGGCGCGCCGCGCCGCGCGCTCTCCGGGGAGCACGAAGAACACCCAGTGCACCAGGAACACGAGCGGCAGGATCCACGCGTTGTGCTTCGTCTCGAGCGCGAGCCCGTACGCGAGCCCGGTCGCGATCGCCCAGCGCGGCTCGGCGAGCGAGCGCCAGTAGCAGTACGTCACGAGCGTGAGCATCGTGACCACCGGCACGTCGAACGCGTCGAGGTGCGAGTGATAGAAGACGTTGGGCATCAGCGCCCACGCGATCGCCGCGAACACGCCGACCGGGCGCCCGTACGCGCGCGCGCCGAACGCGTAGATCAGCCAGAGCAGCAGGGCGCTCATCAGCATCCCGGGGAACCGGAACGCCATCGAGTCCAGAGGGAAGACGTCCCACGTGCGGTGGGCGAGCCACGAGAGCGCGAAGAGCGACTTCGGCAGCGACGGATGCTCGTGGTTGACCGTCCAGAAGCGATCGATGTTCTCCTGGTCGAGCGCCGCCGCGCGATCCTCGCCGAGCAGCTCGAACCAACCCGCGTAGCGCTCCGCGGCGTCGACGTAGAAGCCCTCGTCGCGGCCCATGCCGAGATCGCGCGAGGTCGCGAGCAGCAGCGCGACGTAGGCGATGGTGATCGCGAGGCCGAAGAGGTGATCGCGCCAGCCGAGCGCGCGGCCGGTGATCATCGCGCCGCCTCGCCGGCCTCGGCGCGGGTGCGCGTGGTCGCCGCCCAGCAGAGCGTGCGCAGGTGCGGGCTCGGCGCGGACACCTCGACGTCGACGCGACCGCGCCCTCCGCGGAGAAGCTCCGGCACCGCGGCCTCGATGCGCTTCCAGCCGTCGCCGTCGGTGTGCGTCAGGCGGCCGACCTCCTGACCATCGACGCGCACGACCACGTCGACCGGACCGCCGTCCATCGTGCGCTCGTGCTCCCACCAGAGCCCGCCGTACAGCACGATCGACTCGCCGAGCGGCACGTCGGTCCAGCTCGCGCGCACCGGCTCGGCGCCCGGCGGGTGCTGCCAGATGCAGCGCCGCGGGAGCATCTCGAGATCTTCCTCGACCGTCGCGCCGACCCAGAGCCAGGGCCTTCGCGGATCACACACGTGGCGCTCGCCCGGCGTGATCGGCCCGCTCCCGAGGCCGCCGCCGGAGGGACGTCCGCTGCGCGTCCAGCGGCACTCGCGCGCTCCGTCGGGCTCGAGGATCGCGACCTGCGCGTCCTCCACGTGATCGACGAAGTCGTAGAGGACGGTCTCGTCCTGCGGCAGGTCCCAGCGCTCGAGGCGCACGCGCCCGAATTGCCACGCGGCGTCCGGCGCGTCCGGTGGCGCGTCGCTCGCGCGATGGCCGCGGATCGAGAGCGACCACAGACGCCGGTACGCCGCGAGATCGGAGCGACCCACGGTCGCGACGTCGACGCGATCGCCCATCGCCTCGCGCATCAGCGGATCGGCCCAGCGCGGCGCGACCGTCACGGCGTCGCCCTCCGCCCACTGCGCGCGCACGTGCGCCGCGGCCGCGTCCCAGTCCGACGCCGGCACCACCCGCGACTGCACGACGAAGTGCCCCACGACCTCGATCGCCGCCACCCCGAGCAGCAGCAGCCACCACCGGCTCGGCCGAGACGCGGACGAGACCGCCGCCTGCGGATCGACACCGTGCGGATCAACACCGTGCGGATCAACACCGTGCGGATCGAGCGAGGTCGGGCGCGAGGTCACGGGAGCCGGCTTGAGCGCGTTCGGCGGCGCGGCGCGCGGCGCAACTCTAGCAGCTTGCCACGAAAGGCCAGCCCCGACGCTCGATCACTCCGACGGCAGGCAGTCGTAGCTGACTTCCATGCTCCGCAGCGCGGGCGACGCGGTGCGGGCCGTGTTCGCATGGAGGACCGCGGTGATGCGTAGATGCTGCATCCCGTCGGGGTATCCCGCGGCCCGGAGCGTGGTCGCGATGTCGCGCGGCGAGACCGCGGTCGGCGTCACGATGCGCGCGATCGGCGTCGCCGTCGCCAGCGCCGCAGCGGTGTTCGCCGCACGGAGCTCGAACTCGATCCGCGTGCCCGCCGGGATGTCGGCGCTCCACGACAGCGAATTCCAGTCGGGCCGCTCGTTGATCGCGCAGCGCAGCGTCGAGTCGTACTCACGCCAGTAGGTCCCGCTCGCCGGGTAGCTCGCGACGTTCGCGGGTACCACGATCCGCACCGGCACGCGCGCGAGCACGACCGTCCCGTCGCCCACGATCTCGATGAAGAACGTGAAGACCTGGGTGGTCATGGTCGGCATGACCACGTCGTTGCGGAACGTGACGCGGAAGTTGACCTGCGTGCCGGGGAGACACTGGACGAACGTGGTGCCGCCCGAGATGCCGGTGCACGAGCCGACGCCCCACGAGATCGCCGAGATCGGTAGCCGCGTGAATCCTGCGGTGTCGCCGGCCGCGCGCGCGGTGATGTTCATGCGCGAGAAGTTCGCGAGGTCGATGACGGCATCGACGATCGTGCTGCTGAGCCCGACGCCGGTGTTGCTGCCGCGGAACACGTAGGGGGTGCCCGACGAGCGGAGCGAGCCCGTGCCGTTGCCGAGCGAGCGCGCGTGGGACTCGCCCTCGAGGCAGTAGCCGCTGCTCCAGTCGCCACAGGTCTGCACCGTGATCACGCGGACGTTGCGCGCAGTCAGCGCGGCGAGCGTCTGCGTCCAGGTGACCGGCAGCGTTCCGCCGTACGGATAAGCGCCGCCCGGGCCGTTGTGGAAGGGCGCGTCGGTGATGTGGATCACGATCGGGATCGTGCCGTCGCGGAAGCACGGATAGCCCCACCGCCCCGCGGCGCAGGTGGTGCGCGCGGAGAGGTAGCTGCCGAGCCCGCCTCCGCTCGCCACCGCCCAGAGCGCCTGTGTGTTCGACTCCGGTCCGTCGCCGCCGCTGTGGAGCGCGAGCGAGTTCGCCGCGGCCTGCGCGCCCGCGAGGTCGGGGCCGACGTCGCGCACGTTGCGGTAGACCTGATCGACGCGGCTTCCGTAGGGGTAGACCGGGTAGTCGTCGAAGTACCCCACGCCGAACCACGAGTCCGGCATCGTGCAGCGGATCGCGCCCATGATGCCGCCGCCGCAGCCGGGGGCGAACGAGCCCGTCGTCAGATCGGTCTTGAGCCGCGTCAGCTCGCCGCCCATCGAGCCGGTCGTGTCCATCAGGAAGTAGATGTCGGCGCTGCGGATCTGCGTGCTGATGTCCAGCGAGTCGGTCGCCGCCGCGCCGTACGGCAGCGTGTGGAAGAGGAAGCGATCGCCGTAGCAGCTGCCGTCGGCCGCGCGGAACGCTCCGGGGCCGACGCACTCGTCCGCGACGTCGGGCACGCCGTCGCCGTCGGTGTCGGTCAGCATCTCGGGCATCGGCGGCAGCGGCGTGAGCTCGATCCCGCCGCGGGTGGTGTCGTACGAGACGCCGCTCGAGCGGCCGGGAAGGTCGGTCGGGGTCGGCGTGTCGCGCGAGACGAAGCACCGCGGATCGCACGGGTTGCACGGGTCCGGCCCGGTGATCAGCGCGGCGGGGCCCGCCGGGATCACGAACGCGCGGAGGGCTTCGCACGCCGTCCATGCGCCGTCGCGGCAGTAGCGCGTCCCGGCGTTGCAGGTGAGCGAGCCGTCTTCGCCCGCGATCGGATCGAGGTAGCAGTCGATCGACGGCCGGCCGGGCTCGCACGCACAGCCCTGCTCCGGATGAGCGCACTCGGTGCCGCCGTCGCCGCCGATCGGAACGGGGGCCGGTCCGGGCGCGCCTGTGATGCCCGCCGACGGATCGGCGACGCACCCCACGAACGTCATCAGCAGCGGCACCAGCAGCGCGCGTCGGATTCGCATCCGCACCCCTCGTCGGTCGAGCCCGGGGCGGGTGCAATGATCGAACCGGGGCGGTCTCGTGCGGAAAACGCTCATCTTCCCATCGATCCACCGCGGCGGTGGGCGCGGTTTCTTGCGGGATCCGGAAATTTTTGCAGACCGGCACGGCCCGGCGTGGTCGCCGGGTGGGTCACAGCGACCGCCCCGAGCAGCTCGCCGGACCACCGGTCGCCGGCGATGCGCACACCTGGGTCCCGGGGCAGTCGGCGGTGCGCGCGCAGGTCGCTCCCGCCTCCACGCACTCGCGCAGCCCGTCTCCCCAGAGGTCGGCGCAGCTCGCGCCCACCGCGCAGTCGGCGCTCGTACGGCAGGCGCCGTGCGCGCCGCAGACCGCGAACATCTCCGTCGGCATGGTCTCGCACGTCGATCGCGCGGGGCAGTCGGCGTTCGCATCGCAGACGCCGGGCGCGATGCACTCGCGCGGACCGTCGCCGTCGAGGTCGCGACAGAACATCGCGAAGATGCAGCCGGCGTCGGTCGCGCAGCGGGTGGACGTGCGCACGCAGTACGGCGTGCCCACGTCGAAGGCGCTGCACACGAACCCGAACGGGCACGCCTCGTCGACGTCGCAGCGGATGCGGCGGTCACGGCAGCTGCCGGTCTCGCACGCGAAGCCCGCCGGGCAGTCGCGCGAGTCCACACAGCCGGCCGCGCGCGTGCAGAACATCGATCCGTCGATCGCCGAGCACGTGCTCCCGGCAGGACAGTCGCCGGCGCCCCCGCAGGGTCGGCCCGGCGGCGCGCAGTGCATGCCGCATCCGTCGCGCAGGCACACGAGGCCGCCCGCGCACGGCGCGACGCTGCAGTCGGCGCCGGTCGGCGGATCGCAGGCGCAGTAGTCGTACCCGCCACCGTCGAAGAAGCACGGGCCCGCATCGTCTCCGAAGATCGGCATCGCATCGCCGGCGTCGTCGTCGGTCACGGTCGCATCGAGCGCGGCCGCGTCGACCGGCGCGGCGTCGAACGGCGCGGCGTCGAGCGGCGCCGCATCGAAGGGCGCGGCGTCGAGC
>JALYRN010001146.1 GCA_030855295.1 Myxococcota bacterium
CGGCACGTGTGCTCGTCGTCGCAGAGCGCGCCGGCGATCCATGCGGTCGGAGGGCGCTCGCCGGGCTGCGGGGCGCGGCGTCCCGACGAGATCCGTTGCTCGCGCCAGCAGCGGCTCACGCGCGCGCAGCGAAGGCCCTCCCCGCACGCGGCGTCGCTGCTGCACGAGATCGGGAAGCACTGGCCTCCGTGGCCGACGCGCCGCCCCTCGAAGCCCGCTGGACAGTGCGGGATGTGGATCATGTCGGCGCGCGCCCCCGAGACGGGGAGCGCGATCCATGCGAGGGCGAGCGCGGCGAGCGAGAGCGAGATCCTCACGCCCGCAGCCTCGCACGACCCCTCGCCGCTCGGAAGCGCTCGCGGCCCACGGTGCGCGCGCTGCTACGCTCGCGCACGCGCGCTCCGGCGACGGCGAGCGCCGACGGACGCCCGCGCGACGGAGCGGAAGCATGGACCACGACCCGCGGATTCGATCGATCGACGCGCGCGACGACGAGGCGGTCGCCGGCATCATCCGCACGGTGATGCCGGAGTACGGCGCGTCGGGGCCGGGGTTCGCGATCTCGGATCCCGAGGTGGGCTTCATGTCGCGCGCGTATGCGCGGCCGGGGTGCGCGTATCTCGTCGTCGAGCTCGAGGGTCGCGTGGTCGGCGGCGGAGGCGTCGCGCCGCTCGACGGCGGTGACGCGGACACGTGCGAGCTCCGCAAGATGTACTTCCTGCCCGAGCTGCGCGGGCGCGGCGCGGGACGACGCCTGCTCGAGCGCTGCATCGACGCAGCGCGCGCGCTCGGCTACCGCCGCATGTACCTCGAGACGCTGACCGGCATGGACGCGGCGCAGGCGCTCTACGAGAAGCTCGGCTTCCAGCGCATCGCGGGCGCGAAGGGCGCGACCGGTCACCACGGCTGCGACCGCTTCTACGAGCGCGAGCTCTGACCCCTCCCGCTGCCGGTCAGCAGCTCTCGTGCTCGCCGTCCGCGAACGCCTCGTAGTCCGAGAGGAGCTGCGAGCGGATGGCTCCGATCACATCCGCCTTGTCGAGCGAGCTCTTGCTACTGAGCGCGGAGCTGACGAGCTCGAAGAAGTGCTCCGCCCGGTCGGTCGAGATCTCCGCCGCGTCCGGCTTCGGCTGCTTGCCGACGGCCACGTCGAAGCTCTTCTCGTGGAGGATGCGCGCCGTCCACCGCTTCGGCGCGGGCGGCGCGGCGTGCGGTGCGTAGACCTTGATGCAGTGCTCCAGCCGCACCGAAGTGCCCGGCACCGAAAGGGAGGCCGGGAACCCTCCAGGCAGCTCGACGTAGCCGAAGCGGTCGTAGCGGTCGATCTTGCCCTCGCTGAGCTGCGAGAGGTCGATGAACTGGATCTTCCAGCTGCTGTCGTCACCCCAGACGCACCCGGCGACGAACCCGAACTGGCCGCCCACGCGATCGATTGTCGGTTCGTCGTCTTCGGGATCGGGACCAGGCACGTAGAAATCCACCGGGCAGAAGCCCCACGACCTGTGCGCCTCGGCTGCGACGACTTCGCACGAAGGCAGCGCGATCACGGCCGTCGCTGTGTAGTCCTTCGAGATCAGCGCGTACTCCTTCTCGCGTTGCGTGAAGGGCCAGAACGTCTGGTACATCGCCGTGTAGTTCCTGTCGTAGCTGCCGACGCGCTCCTTCGTGCCGTCGTCGTCGTGCCGCACCACGTGCACGCGAAGCGAGGACCGCGTGCCCTTCTTCTCGGCCGCCACCTTCTCGGTCTCGACCGAGTACTTCTTGCGCAGGTTCATTCGTCCCTCCCTTCGTCGCTGAGAACGGGTCCAGCCTCGCCAACCGCTCGCGTCGCGCTCCGATCGACCGCGCCGACCCTTGCAGAACAGAAGTCGCACTTCTGATCTGCAAGGCATGCTCGCTCGGGATCACTCCCAGATCGCGTCGACCGCGACGGTGGCCTGGTGGCGGCGGCCGCCTTCGGGGCGCATCGAGAGCTCGAGGCGCGCGGTGCGGCCCGCGACCTCGCGGGTGTCGATCGCCTGCTGCTCGATGACTCCGTCGCCGTGCGCAGGAACCTCGATCGAGGCGACCTCGCGATCGTCGACGCGCACGACCAGCACGCCGTCGCCGCGCATGCCGTCGGGCACCGCCCAGCGGAGCACGAGCCGTCGTCCCGCGCGGACCTCGGGCCAGATCACGCGACGCTCCTGGCCGGAGCGGCCGGTGGGCACGATCATCATCTCGCGGCGCTCGCCGCCGACGCGGATCGGATCGGAGACCGCGAGGCCGACCATGCCGTAGAGGCCGGCGTCGAAGTGGCTGCACTCCCAGCTCATGTGCTCCCACGCCAGGAAGTCGCAGGGCACGCGATCGTGGAACACCATCGCGCGCCGCGCGCCGTCGTACGACGCGACGCGGAACGGCTCCATCGCGAGGGCCGCGCGGCGCACGCCGCCGA
>JALYRN010001147.1 GCA_030855295.1 Myxococcota bacterium
GGCGAGGCCGGCGTCGGCGATGCGGGCCGCGCGCTCGGCCCCGCGGCCCCGTGGCCGTCGCATCCGAGCTGCAGCGCCGCGGCCAGCAGACACGCGATCAGCGGAGACGGCCGACACGCGATCAGCAGCGACGGTCGACACGCGCCCGAGTGCGGTGCCCGCGTGCCTTCACGATCGAGACGCGCTCCCATCACGTCGCGCTGCGTACCGCGAGGTGGCGGAGCCAGTGATCGGCCAGCACGATCGCGACCATCGCCTCCGCGACCGGCACGAACCGCGGGAGCACGCAGGGATCGTGGCGGCCCGTCGTGCGCACCTTCGCGGCGCGCCCCTGCGCGTCGGCGGTGTCCTGCTCGCGCGGCAGGCTGCTGGTCGGCTTCACCGCCGCGCGCAGCACGATCGGCATCCCGCTCGAGATCCCCCCGAGCATGCCGCCGTGACGGTTGCTCGCGGTGCGGAGCGTCGGCACCGCGCCGGCCGCGGGGCTCGTCTCCGCGGCGAGGAAGGAATCGTTGTGCTCGCTGCCGCGCATGCGCGCGCACGCGAAGCCGCTGCCGATCTCGACGCCGAGCACTGCCGGGAGCGAGAAGAGCGCCTTGGCGAGATCCGCCTTCAGCTTGTCGAACACCGGCTCGCCGAGCCCGGCGGGCACGCCGGTCGCGACGATCTCGGAGATGCCTCCGACCGAGTCGAGATCGCGCCGCGCCGCATCGATCACCGCGATCATCCGCGCGGCCGCGACCGGGTCCGGACAGCGCGCGATGTTGGGCGAGCCGTCGGGCAGTCGCTCGACCTGCTCGAGCGTGACGGCCGCCGGATCCGGGATCTCCGCGATCACGTCGGCGACCTGCTTCACGTACGCGACCACCCGCCCGTCGAACGCGAGCGCGATCACCTTCTTCGCGATCACGCCGGCGGCGACGCGCGCCACCGTCTCGCGCGCGCTCGCGCGCCCTCCCCCGCGCGGATCGCGCCGCCCGTACTTCGCGTCGTACGTGTAGTCCGCGTGACCGGGGCGATAGAGCGCGCGCAGCGCCTCGTAGTCCTTGCTGCGCTGATCCGCGTTGCGCACCAGGATCGCGATCGGCGTGCCGGTGGTGCGCCCCTCGAAGACGCCGCTGAGCAGCTCGGGCTCGTCTCCCTCGTCGCGCTGCGTCGTCAGGATGCTCTGCCCGGGCCGTCGCCGGGCGAGGTCCGCCCGGAGATCGTCGACCGAGAGGGCGATCCCCGGAGGGCACCCCTCGACGATCACGACGTTGCCGGGCCCGTGCGACTCGCCCGCGGTCGTCACGCGGAAGGCGTGTCCGAAGCTCGATCCCGGCATCGGCTCAGTGTAGCGCGTGACGCGCCCGATCAACCGCGGCCGTTGCGGACGATCGGCTCTCCCGTCTGCGTGATCGACGCCCGCGACTTCTTGCGCTCGTACATCGCCGCGTCGGCGTCGGCGATCAGGTCCTCGAGCGAGCGGACCTCGCCGTCGGGCGCGGCGGTCGCGAGCCCGACGCTCATCGAGAGCCGATACGGCCTCTGCGCGCCGGCGTTGTGGCGCGCCACCCGCTCTTCGATCCGATCGTGGTACGCGCTCGCGGCCGACGCGTCGCGCACGACGCTGAGCACGACGAGCTCGTCGCCGCCGAGGCGGGCGAGCAGATCCGCGCCGCGCGCGGCGTCGCGCAGGATCTCGGCGGCGTCGACGATCGCGCGGTCGCCCTCGTCGTGGCCCAGCCGATCGTTGATCTCCTTGAGCCCGTCGAGATCGGCGAAGTACGCGACCGCCGTCCTCCCCGCGTCGCGCGCGGCGGGGAGCACCCGCGCCCCGAGCTCGAGGAGCCCGCGCCGGTTCAGCAGACCCGTGAGCTCGTCGCGATGCGAGATCTCGCGGAGCTGCTCGGCCTCGCGCGCGAGCTCCGCCTGCTGCTCGCGGATCGCGTGATCGTTCTCGACGCGCGCCGTCACGTCGCGGCTCGCGCTGTGGTACCGGCGCAGCGCTCCGTCCTCGTCGGAGATCGGCTCGATGCGCGTCTCGAACCAGCGCACCGATCCGTCCTCGTGCAGCAGCCGGTGCACCAGCGGCGGCGAGGGCTCGTCCCGCGTGAGCACGCGATCGACCGCCTCGCGCATGCGCGCGCGCTCCTCGCCCGGGAGCAGCGCGTCGGGCTCCATCTCGAGCATCTCCTCGGGCGTGTAGCCGAGCAGGCGGTGCGCCGAGGGGCTCACGTACGTCAGCGCGCCTCCGCGATCGTGCACGCGGATCAGATCGCTCGCCGACTCGGCGAGCATGCGGAAGCGCTGCTCGCCTTTCGCGAGCGCCCGCGCCGCGGCGTCCATCGCGTGGAGGTCGCGGCGCACGTTCAACAGCGCCGACAGCGCGATCAGCAGCGTCAGCACGCCGCCGAAGCCCAGCGCGATGCCGGTGCGCGCGCGCGCTCGCTCGATC
>JALYRN010001148.1 GCA_030855295.1 Myxococcota bacterium
GCGCTCGCGGGCGCGCTCGAGGATCGCGCGCGACGCGCGGCCCGCGCCGTGAGCGCTCGAGGGGTTCGCCCAGCCGACCTCGCGCGCCTCGTCGATCGCCGCGCGCGCCTCGGGCGAGATCGGGGTGGCGGCGTGGTGATCGAGATAGATGCGCACGCGCCCACAGTCTGCGGGATTTCTGTCGCTCCCGTCCGCGCGCCGAGCTATTCGAGCGAGTGCGCGGTCGCGGGGATCCGCGGGCGGGCGCGGACGCGGAGCACGGCCTCGGTGCCGGTCAGGCCGCGCTGCGCGAGCGGGCCCGCGGGAGGGCTGCGGACCGTCACCTCGCCGCCCATCGCCTCGGCGACCCGGCGCGCGAAGGCGAGGCCGAGCCCGACCCCGCCGTGCTGGCGCGTGACGGATCCGTCGACCTGGTAGAACGGCTGCAGGATCTTCGCGATCCGATCGGGCGGCACGCCGGGCCCGCTGTCGGCGACCACGAACTCGTAGAGCGGATCGTCGGCCGTGCCCGCGCGCCGCAGCACGATCGCGACCTCGCCGCCGGGCGGCGTGAACTTCACGGCGTTGTCGATCAGGTGCGCCATCGCGCGGCGCAGCTTGTCGGGATCGCCGAGCGCGCCCATCCCGTCGCGCGAGCGCGCCTCGTGCAGCGTCAGCCGGCGATCCTCGAAGCGCGCCCGGCTCTCGTCGACCGCGCGCCCCGCGATCTGACCGAAGTCGTAGTCGCGCGAATAGAAGTGGAGCCGCCCGGTCTCGAGCGAGCTGACGTCGAGCAGCGTGTCGATCAGCGCGCGCAGCCGCGAGGTCGCCGCGTCGACCGAGACCAGCGCCTTGCGCTGCACCGGCGTCAGCGGGCCGAGCTCCTGATCGAGCAGCAGCTTGAGGTAGCCGACCACCGGCGTCATCGGCGTCGCGAGCTCGTGCGAGAGGTTGCGCAGGAACTCGCGGCGCAGCCGCATCATCTCCTCGAGCTGCGCGTTCGCCTGCGAGAGCTCGACGATCTTCTTCTCGAGGCGGGTCGCGATGCGCTGCGACTGCTCGCGCAGGTGGACCTCGCCGGTCTCGTCGCCGCGCTCGCGGTGTCCCTTGAGGAACTTCTCGATCTGTCGCGGGAAGCGGCGCGCGTCGATCGGCTTCTCGAGGAAGCCGTCGCAGCCGACCGCGAGGCTCATCGCGCGATCGCCCTCGGCGGTGATCGCGACGATCGGCACGCCCGCGAGCGAGCCGATGCCGCGCAGGCGCAGCGTCACCTCGTAGCCGTCGAGGTCCGGGATGTTGATGTCGACCAGGACGAGGTCGGGCCGCACCTCGCCCGCGAGCCGGATGCCCTCGAGCCCGGTCTCGGCGTCGACGACGTCGTGACCGGCCCCCGCGAGGATCTTCCTCACCAGCAGCCGGTTCTTCGGATCGTCCTCGATGTGGAGGATGCGCGCCACGACGCGAGCCTACCGCACATCAGGGCGCGGGCGATCGAGGGGATGCTGCGAGTCTCTCAACGATTTCAACAAGATGCGTAGCATTGCAGTGCCACTGGACGAGCCGCCGGCCGCCCTAGCCGGCGACTGCGGTGGCCACCTGGCGCTCGCGCGAGCGGATTCTCCCGCGATTCCCTGTCGCGTTCACGCTTCCGCACACGGCACGACACCTGCTCACGACGCGGGCTTCGAACGCGCTCCAGGAGATTTCCTTCATGATTCGTCGACTCACCCTCCTCTCGCTCGCCGCCGTCCTCGGCGCGGGCTGTCTCGCCGCGGAGCCCAAGGCGGCGCCCGAGGACATCGAGATCCTCGACGGCGACGAGTCCGCCGACGCGCTGACGCGCCGCCTCGAGGTGCACGGCACGCTCGAGCTCGGCCAGACGATCGACGCGACGTTCGCGACGCGCGGCTACGCCGGCTGGCTCTTCACGGTCGCGCCCGGCGCGCGCATCGTGCTCGACGCCCGCGGCCGCGACGACAGCGATCCCGTGATGTACCTCTACGGCCCGCAGTCCGGCCGCAGCTGGTCGCGCGCACGTGCGATCGCGATCAACGACGACTTCGGCGGCACGCTCGACTCGCACCTCGACGTGCGCGTGCGCACCGGCGGCACGTACCTCGTCGTCGTGCGCGAGTACTGGGCGCGCGCGGGCGCGTTCTCGCTCTCGCTCGGCTGCGGCGACGCGGAGTGCCGCGCCGAGTGCGGCGAGGACGACGCGTGCCCGACCGGCTCGGCGTGTGAGCGCGTCTACTGCATCCGCGCGCCGTGCCCGTCGTTCTGTCGCGCGATCGATCCCACGCTCGTGTGCGAGGTCGACAGCGACTGCGTCGCGGTGCCGACCGGCTGCTGCCCGTGCTCGATGGGCGGGGACCAGCGCGCGGTGCGCGCGGACGCGGCCGGCACCGGGCGCCCGAGCTGCGACGCGAGCGATCCGGCGCTCTGCCCGGCGGTGTACCTC
>JALYRN010001149.1 GCA_030855295.1 Myxococcota bacterium
CGCTCCGGTCGCTCCCGTCCGCGCGCGAAGCGCGCGCTCCCGTCCGCGCCCTCCGGGGCGAGCACTCGTGCAGGCTGCTAGACTCCGCGGCCATGTCGGTCTTCCTCGATGCGTGCCGCGGTCTGCCCACGCCCTTCACGCCCGTGTGGCTGATGCGGCAAGCCGGGCGCTATCAGCCTTCGTACCGCGCGATCCGCGAGAAGGTCTCGTTCCTCGAGCTCTGCCACGATCCCGATCTCTGCGCGCAGGTCGCGCTGCAGGCGGTCGACGATCTCGGGGTCGACGCCGCGATCGTGTTCGCCGACATCCTCTTGGTGCTCGAGCCGCTCGGGATCGGGTTCGAGTTCACGAAGGACGACGGCCCGCGTATCGCGCACCCGGTGCGCGCCGCGAGCGACGTCGATCGCGTCGCCTCCGAGATCGATGCGAACGCGACGCTCGGCTACGTGATGGAGTCGGTGCGCCGCACCAAGCGGGTGCTCGGCGGGAAGGTGCCGCTGATCGGCTTCTCGGGCGCGCCGTTCACGCTCGCGTCCTACGTGATCGAGGGTGGCGGCTCGCGGGAGTACACCCACACCAAGCGCTTCATGTACGGCGACGAGGGCGCGTGGAACGAGCTGATGCGCAAGCTCTCCTCCGCGATCGCGCGGTATCTCTCCGCGCAGATCGACGCCGGCGCCGACGCCGTGCAGCTCTTCGACTCCTGGATCGGCGCGCTCGGGCCCGAGGACTACGCGCGCTACGTGCAGCCGCACGTCGCGTCGATCTTCGCGGCGATCGGGGATCGCGTCCCCGCGATCCACTTCGGCACCGGCAACCCCGCGCTCTATCCGCTCCTGAAGGAGGCGGGCGGCACCGTGATCGGCATCGATCAGCGCGCCGATCTCGCGGCGACCTGGCGCGCGCTGGGGGACGGCGTCGCGGTGCAGGGCAACATGGATCCGGTCGCGATCCTGGCGCCGCGCGAGGTGATGATCCGCAAGGCCGACGCGGTGCTCCGCGCCGCGGGCGGTCGTCCCGGGCACATCTTCAACCTCGGCCACGGCGTGCTGCCGCCGGCCGACGTCGCGCAGGTGCGCGCGCTCGTCGAGCACGTCCACGAGGTCTCGTCGCGGTGAGCGTGCGCCCGCGTCGGGTCGCCGTGATCGGGGCCGGCGTGAGCGGCCTCGCAGCGGCGCATCGGCTGCTCGAGCTCGATCCGGCGCTCGAGGTCGAGGTGCTCGAGGCGGGCGACGAGCCGGGCGGCATGCTGCGCACCGAGGAGCGCGACGGGTTCGTGATCGAGCTCGGGCCCGACTCGATCATCACCGACAAGCCGCACGCGCTCGCGCTCGCCGAGCGACTGGGCATCACCGATCGGCTGATCTCGACCAACGTCGCGAAGCGGGGCGCGTACGTGGTCTCGAGCGGACGGCTGGTGCGGGTGCCCGAGGGCTTCTCGCTGATCGCGCCGACCTCGCCGCTCGCGTTCCTCGCGTCGGACGCGGTCTCTCCGCTCGCGAGGCTGCGCGCGAACCTCGAGCCGCTGATCCCGGCCCGTCGCGGCCGCGCTGCTGGTGCGCTGCGCGAGGAGAGCCTCGCGGCATTCGTGCGCCGCCGCTTCGGCGCGGAGCTGCTCGAGCGCCTCGCGCAGCCGCTGGTCTCCGGCATCTACGGCAGCGACGCCGAGACGCTCAGCCTCGAGGCGACGATGCCGCGCTTCCCGACGATGGAGCGCGAGCGCGGCAGCGTCGTGCGCGCGCTCCGCGAGAAGCAGGCGTCGGCGGCCGGCGAGCCCGCGAGCGGCGCGCGCTACGGGATGTTCGTCGGCTTCGATCGCGGCATGCAGGTGCTGGTCGACGCGCTGGTGCGCTCGCTCGGCGCGCGCCTGCGCACGCGCAGCCCGGTGCGCGCGATCGAGCGGGTGGGCACGACGTGGCGGGTCGTGCTCGCGTCGGGCGAGGTACGCGAGCACGACGCGGTGATCGTCGCGCTCGCGTCGCATCGCATCGCGTCGCTGCTCCGCGCCGGCGGCATCGACGACGCGCTGACCGAGGGCCTCGACGCGATCCCGCACGGCTCCGCCGCGACGATCACGTTCGCGTGGCGCCGCGCCGAGATCCCGCACGCGCTCGACGCGTTCGGGTTCGTGGTGCCGGCGGTCGAGCGCCGCGCCGTGCTCGCGTCGACGTGGTCGAGCGTGAAGTGGCCGGGGCGCGCGCCGGCGGGCTGGGAGCTCTTGCGCGTGTTCGTCGGCGGCCAGCACGACGAGGACGCGCCCGACCGCGACGACGACGCACTGATCGCGAGCGCGAGGCGCGAGCTGCGCGCGCTGATGGGCATCGAGGCCGAGCCCGCGTTCGCGAGGGTGGTGCGCTACGCGCGCGCGATGCCGATCTATCGCGTCGGGCACCTCGAGCGCGCCCGCGCGATCGAGGGCCGCGCCGAGCGCACCCC
>JALYRN010000269.1 GCA_030855295.1 Myxococcota bacterium
GAAGCCGCACCGTGCGGCGCGCGAGCGGCTGACCGAGCCGGGTCGCGATCAGCTCGAGCGCGACGTCGGGGCCGTGCGGCACCACCACCATCGACACCAGCGCGCCGTCGCGCGAGCTGCGCTGTGCGACCGATGCGGACGGCGTGTCCTCGATCGTGATCGCATCGGCATCGCCGGCGTCGATCCAGAGCTCGCAGGGCTCGTCCGGGACGCATGTGCCGCCGGCGACGCGAACGTCGAGCGACGGAAGCGGAGCGCCCGTGCTGTCGGCGATCACGGGGCCGAGGTCGAGGTGCTGCAGCGGCATCCCGATGCGGCCGCTCAGCGGCATCGGGGGTGCGTCGGGAGCGACGCGGAGCGGGCGCTCGGCGGTGGCGATGACGTCGCCGTCCTCGTCGCGCGCGATCGCGACCAGGCGCAGCGCGTCCGAGGGGACGTCGTCGATCGGACGGAGGCCGCCCTCCGCGCTCGCGATCGACGAGGGCGCGAGCGTGGTACGCGCGAGGACGGTGTCGTTCGCGCGCAGCTCGACCTCGACGTTCGCGGGGACGAGCTCCCCGCCGTCGGGATCCTCGATGCCGTCGAACACGAACGCACGCAGCGGGATCGGATCGCCCGGTCGAACGGCGTCGGGCGCGACGAGCTGCAGCTCGTGCTCGACCGACCACCGCTCGGCGACCAGGACCGCGTAGCCGACCGCGGCGAGCGCGAGCGGGATCGCGAGCCGCGCGGCGATCACGGAGCGCGGCGTCGGCACGTCCTCGGCGGCGGCGGGGTCACGCACTGGCTCGGTCACGGTGGTAGCATGCCGCGGTTGGAAGGAAGGGGTTTCCGCGGGCGTACCACCGGCGGATCGCGATGGGCTATTTCTCCTACTACCTGGCGTGGATCGCGCTGACCTTCCTGGTGCAGTACCCGCCGCTGCTGGTGGGGCTGCTCGCGATCTTCGTGCTGCGACGCTTCGTGCCGGATCCCGTGGTGCTGTTCCGGACGATGGGACGCATCCAGGCGCTGCGGCGGCAGATCGATGCGAACCCGGCGAACGTGACGGCGCGGCGCGATCTCGCGATGGTGTACGTCGAGCGCCTGCGCCCGGGGCGCGCGCTCGAGCTGCTCGACGAGGCGCGCAAGCGGGCGCCCGACGACGCAGAGCTGCTCTATCTGACGGGGCTCGCGCAGTACAAGAAGGGGTCCGCCGAGAAGGCGCTCGATCCGCTCGTGCGGAGCGTGCAGATCGATCCGCGCGTGCGCTTCGGCGAGGCGTACCTGGTGGCGGGCGACGCGCTCCGCAAGCTCGGGCGCAGCGACGAGGCGATCGACGCGTACGAGCGCTACGTCGAGACCAACACGAGCTCGATCGAGGGGCACGTGAAGCTCGCGCTCGCGTACCGCGCGGCCAAGGACGAGAGCGCGTCGAAGAAGGCGCTCGCCGAGGCCTTCTCCACGTGGGCGCAGATCCCCGGGTACAAGCGGCGCAAGGAGCTCGCGTGGTGGCTCTACGCGTGGGCTTGCCGCTTCGTGATCTAACAGGGCAGACGCGTCGATCGTGCGTGGCGTGAGGTCGCGGTGCGGCTCGATGCCTCGATCGCGGGGCCAGAACGGGCGCGTGAGAGGTCGGGCGTGCGCGTTGCAACGATGCCTCGCAACGAAAAGGAGGACCTCATGGCGACCCTCACGCGAGATCGCGAAGAGGCGCGATCGGCGCCGGCGCGCGCCGATGCGATCGGGCTGACGGTGCTGCGCATCACGGCGGGCGTGATCATCGCGGCGCACGGATGGAAGAAGGTCGAGACCTTCGCCGAGTGGCAGCAGCAGGTGACCGACCTCGGGCTGCCGCTGCCGGAGATCGCAGCGCGGCTCGCGGTGGTCGGTGAGCTCGGCGGCGGGATCTTACTGATCCTGGGCCTCGTCACGCCGCTGGCCGGCATCCTGATCGCAGGCGTGATGGCGACCGCGATCGCGACGGTGCACGCGGGCAACGGCCTCTTCGCGGCCGACGGCGGCTGGGAGTTCCCGCTGCTCCTCGGGATGACCGCGCTCTACTTCATGGTGCGCGGCGGCGGGCCGATCAGCGTCGACGCGATGGTGGAGCGGCGCATGGCGAAGGGCGGGCTGCCTCCGCTGCGCGGCTACGAGCGGAGCGGAGAGCCGGTCGGCGGCGCGGCGTAGTTCCGTCGTCGCTCGAGTGATCGCGCGGTCCTCCGGCGCTCGCCGGGGGATCGTTCGCTTGCCCGCGGCGCGTCCTGCGGCAACGCTCGGCGCGTGACTTCGCTCCTCCGCCGCCCACGCCCGATCACGAAGCTCCTCTGCGCGAACCGCGGAGAGATCGCGATCCGCGTCTTCCGCGCCGCGACCGAGCTCGCGATCCCGACGGTCGCGATCTACTCGCACCAGGATCGCGTGCACCTGCACCGGTACAAGGCGGACGAGGCCTTCCTCGTCGGCAAGGGCAAGAGCGCGGTCGCGGCCTACCTCGGGATCGACGAGATCATCGACGTCGCGCTCGGGTGCGGCGCCGACGGCATCCATCCCGGCTACGGGTTCCTCGCGGAGAACGCAGCGTTCAGCGAGGCGTGTCGCGAGGCGGGGATCGCGTTCGTCGGGCCCTCGCCCGAGGTGCTGCGTCGCTTCGGCGACAAGACTCAGGCGCGCGCGCTCGCGAAGGAGATCGGCGTCTCGATGGTGCCCGGCACCGACGGTCCGGTCGCGGCGCTCGAGGATGCGCGCGCGTTCTGCGATGGCGCGGGGTTCCCGGTGATCGTGAAGGCCGCGATGGGTGGCGGCGGACGCGGGATGCGCGTGGTGCGACGCGCCGAGGATCTCGCGGAGGCGTTCGAGCGCTGCAAGAGCGAGGCGCTCGCGGCATTCGGCGACGGAACGGTGTTCATCGAGCGCTACGTCGAGCGGCCGCGGCACATCGAGGTGCAGATCCTCGCGGACGCAGCGGGCAGCGTGATGCACCTGTTCGAGCGCGACTGCTCGGTGCAGCGGCGGCACCAGAAGGTCGTCGAGATGGCGCCCGCGCAGAACCTGCCGGCGGGCGTGCGCGAGGCGCTGTGCAGCGATGCGATCGCGCTCGCGAGCGCGACCGACTACCGCAACGCGGGCACCGTCGAGTTCCTCGTCGACCGCGAGGGGCGTCACTACTTCATCGAGGTCAACCCGCGGATCCAGGTCGAGCACACGGTCACCGAGGAGGTCACCGGCGTCGATCTCGTGCAGTCGCAGATCCGGATCGCGGGCGGCGCGACGTTCGCCGATCTCGGGCTGACGCAGGAGGGCGTGCAGCTGCGCGGCGTCGCGATCCAGACGCGCGTGACGACCGAGGATCCGCGGAAGAATTTCCAGCCCGACACCGGGCGCATCGAGGTCTTCCGCGCCGGCGAGGGGATGGGCATCCGCCTCGACGCCGGCAGCGGCTACGCGGGCGCGCAGATCAGCCCCGACTACGACTCGATGCTGGTGAAGTGCACGGCGCACGCGCTCACGTTCGAGGGCGCGGTGCGGAAGCTCTCGCGCGCGCTCGCGGAGTTCCGGGTGCGCGGCGTGAGCACGAACATCCCGTTCCTGCAGAACGTGCTGCGGCATCCGGACTTCCTGGGCGCGACGGTGTGGACGTCGTGGGTCGACGACACGCGCGCGCTCTTCACGTTCCCGCCGCGGAAGAACCGCGCGCAGCGGCTGCTGCACTTCCTCGGTGACGTCGTGGTCAACGGGGCGGACGTGCCGGGGATGGGAGCGCAGGCGCCGGCGCGGATCGATCCGGTGCCGCCCGACGTCGCGATCACGGCGCCGCTGCCGCAGGGCTGGCGCGACATCCTGACGAACCGCGGGCCGGGCGAATTCGCCAAGGCGGTGCGACAGCATCGCGGGCTGCTGGTCACCGACACGACGTGGCGCGACGCGCACCAGTCGCTGCTCGCGACGCGCGTGCGCACGATCGATCTCGTCGCGATCGCGCCCGCGACCGCGCGGATGATGGCGCCGCTGTTCTCGCTCGAGTGCTGGGGTGGCGCGACCTTCGACGTCGCGCTGCGCTTCCTGCGCGAGTGTCCGTGGGATCGCCTCGAGCGGCTGCGCGAGGAGGTGCCGAACATCCCGTTCCAGATGCTGTTCCGCGGCGCCAACGCGGTCGGGTACACGAGCTATCCCGACAACGTCGTGATGCGCTTCGCGCAGATGGCGAAGGACAAGGGCGTCGACGTCTTCCGCATCTTCGACTCGCTCAACTACGTCGAGAACATGCGGCTCGGCATCGACGCGGTGGGTCAGGCGGGCGGCGTGGTCGAGGCGGCGCTCTGCTACACGGGCGACGTCACCGATCCATCGAAGAAGAAGTACTCGCTGCAGTACTACGTCGACCTCGCGGGCGAGCTGGTCGAGCTCGGGATCCACGTCCTGGCGATCAAGGACATGGCGGGGCTGCTCAAGCCGCGCGCCGCGACGATGCTGATCGGCGCGCTGCGCCGTGCGTTCCCGGACATGCCGATCCACGTGCACACCCACGACACCGCGGGCACCGGCGTCGCGTCGATGATCGCGTGCGCCGAGGCGGACGCCGACGTGGTCGACCTCGCGCTGCCGGCGATGGCGGGGCTGACCTCGCAGCCGACGATGAGCGCGGTGGTCGGCGCGCTCGCGGGCACGACGCGCGACACCTCGCTCGACGTGCAGTCGATCCGGAGCCTCAACGCGTACTGGGAGCAGACGCGCGCGCTCTACGCGCCGTTCGAGAGCGGCCAGACCGGCTACGCGCCCGATCTCTACGAGCACGAGATGCCGGGCGGGCAGTACACGAACCTGCTCTTCCAGGCGACGCAGAACGGGCTCGGCGATCGCTGGGCGTCGATCAAGCGCGCCTACAAGGAGGCGAACCTGCTCCTCGGCGACATCATCAAGGTCACGCCGAGCAGCAAGGTCGTCGGCGACCTCGCGCAGTTCATGGTGCAGAACGATCTCGACGCGAAGATGGTCGAGGAGCAGGCGGACACGCTGTCGTTCCCGACGTCGGTGGTCGAGTTCCTCGAGGGGCGACTGGGCCAGCCCTACGGCGGCTTCCCCGAGCCGCTGCGCACGAAGGTGCTGCGGGGCCGAGCGCCGATCGACGTGCGGCCGGGCGCGCAGATGGAGCCGCTCGACTTCGACGCGCTCCGCGCTTCGCTGGTGGAAGAGCACGGCGAGATCATCCGCGACCACGACGTGATGAGCGCGGCGATGTACCCGCAGGTGTGGAACGAGTACCGGCGCTTCCGCACGAAGAACGGCGACGTGTCGGTGCTGCCGACGCGCTACTTCTTGGCCGCGCTCTCGAAGGGCGAGGAGCTGATGTTCGACATCGAGCGCGGCAAGACGCTGGTGGTCGTGCTTCGCGCGGTCGGCGAGCTCGACGACGAGGGGAACCGGCGCGTATTCTTCGAGCTGAACGGGCAGCCGCGCGCGGTCAGCGTCGCCGACAAGACGGCGCGCAAGAGCGTGAAGCAGCGCGAGCGCGCAGTGGTCGCCGATCCCGGATCGATCGGCGCGCCGATGCCGGGCACCGTGGTCGACGTGCGCACGAGCGCCGGCGCGAAGGTCGTGAAGGGCGATCCGATCGTCGTGCTCTCGGCGATGAAGATGGAGACCGTCGTGGCGTCGCCGACCAGCGGCACGGTGACGCGGATCGCCGTCACGAAGGACGACGTGCTCAAGGCGGGCGACCTGCTGGTCGAGATCGCGGTCGCGCCTGCGGCGTCTCAGGCGGCGGCGGTCGACGCGTAATCGACGGAAGACCGCGGGGATCGCCGAACATTTTCCTCGACACCATCAGCTTTGCGCGCCTTTTCGAGCGGTTGTTGCCTATAGTCGCACTGGACGGGCCACGCGCGGCGGCCCCAGGGTCGAACGATGAGCGTCACCGAGGGCTGGACGATCGAGGTGTTCTTCGACGGTGCGTGCCCGCTCTGCCGGCGCGAGATCGCGTGGCTGCGCCGGGCGGATCGAAACCGGCTCGTGCGCTTCACCGATCTCGCGGCGCCGGGCTTCGACGCGGGCTCGACGGGGCGCGATCACGCCGCGCTGATGCGCCGCATCCATGCGCGCACGCGCGCGGGTGAGTGGGTCGAGGGCGTCGAGGCGTTCCGGAGGATTTATGACGCGATCGGGCTCGTTGGTCTGGTGCGGCTGAGCCGCTTCGCGCCGGTCGACGCGTTGCTCCGCCGCGCGTACGAGCTCTTCGCGCGCCATCGGCTCACGCTGACGGGGCGGCGCTGCGACGAGGGCACGTGCGCGGCAGCGTGAAGCCGAGCCGTGGGCGTCGCGAGAGCGACGGCGCGCAGGACGCGGGCACCTACCCGATGCGCATCGTGACGCGGATGACCGGCCTGACCGCCGACACGATCCGGGTCTGGGAGCGGCGCTACGGCGCGGTGCGGCCGGAGCGCACGGCGGGCAACGTGCGGCGCTACTCGAGCGCCGAGATCCGGCGGCTCACGCTGCTGCGCGAGGCCATCTCGCGCGGTCACGCGATCGGCGAGATCGGCGCGCTCCCCGACGAGGAGCTCGAGCAGCTCGCGGCGGAGCCCCGAGAGCGCGGAGGGACGAGCGACGAGGCGCTGCCGCGCAGTCGCTGGTGGCCGATCGTCGAGTCGTACCTCGAGGCGATCGATCGATACGATCTGCGCCGCGCCGACGAGATCCTCACGCGCACCGCGGCGCTGACGAGCCCACGCGAGCTCGCCCTCGAGATCGTCGCGCCGCTCCTCCGCGAGGTCGGTGAGCGCTGGGAGCACGGCATGACGTCGATCGCGCAGGAGCACGTCGTCTCGGGGCAGGCCCGGAGCCTGCTCGGCACGATGCTGCGCGCGGCCGCCAGCGATCCGGGCGCGCCGCGGATCGTGCTCGCCGCGCCCGAGGGACATCAGCACGAGATCGGCGCGCTGATCGCGGGTGTGCTGGCCGCGGCGCGCGGTGCGATGCCGATCCATCTCGGGCCCGACGTGCCGTGGTCGGAGCTGATCGGCGCGGTGCGGCGGGCCGAGGCCGACGTCCTGCTGCTCGCGTTCTCGCGCGACCTCCGCGCGGACGAGGCGCGGCGCGCGAAGGCGGAGCTCGCGGAGCTCGCCGGCCAGATCGAGCTGTGGATCGGCGCGCCGACCGGCCACGTCGCCGCGCGGACGGGGCTCAGCGCGCGCGTCTTCCACGACTTCGAGACCCTCGACGCCGCGCTCGCGCACCGCTTCTCGCGCGCGTCGGCGAGCTGAAAGCCTGTCGCTCAATCGGACGGGACCGCTGAGGAATGCAGGAAACCATGAGGTTTCTCCTGCGTTCCTCAGCGGTTTGTAGACAGCCTTTGATCGCGCGGCGCGGCCGGTCGTACGCGCTACCATCGGCGCGTGGATCGCATCGCGCGCTGGGGAAGGGAGCCGCTGCTCCGGTTCGCGCTGGTGGGGCTGGCGATCTTCGCGGTGGATCGTGCGCTCGCGGGGGGCCGCGGTGAGGCGGAGCGCGACCGCGATCCCCAGCGCATCCTGATCGACGACGCGTTCGTCGATGCGCTGCGAGCGCGGTGGACCGAGCGGCACGGCCGCGCGCCCGACGCCGAGGAGCACGCTGCGATCGTGCGCGCGCAGGTGCGCGAGGAGGCGCTGGTGCGCGAGGCGCGCGCGGCGGGGCTCGACGAGGGCGACGCGATCGTCCGGCGGCGGCTGGTGCAGAAGATCGAGTTCGTCGTCGCGGGCTCGATCGAGGTCGAGGAGCCCGACGACGCGGCGCTCGAGGCGTGGCTCGAGTCGCACCCCGACGACTTCCGCCGTCCGGCGCGGACGACGATCGAGCACGTGCTCTTCGCGCGCGATCGGCGCGAGGAGCGCGCGGAGGCGGACGCGCGCGCGGCGCTCGATCGGCTGCGCGCGAATCCGTCGATGGCGCAGCCGGAGGCGCTCGGCGATGCCTTCCTGCGGGGGCACACGATCGGCCCCGCGACCGACGTGCAGCTCGCGGGCGCGCTCGGCGAGGAGGCGGCGCGCGCGATCGTCGAGCTCGCGCCCGGCGCATGGG